>CAYVFH010000033.1:0-8535 GCA_964450985.1 uncultured Oscillospiraceae bacterium
ATGTCCATGAAAAAGTAATCCATAAGGTAATGGATACGGCCTCCGAAGTGGGATTCAGTGTGGAGGGTTTGACCTATTCACCGGTAAAAGGGGCAAAGGGAAATATAGAGTATTTGTTATTGTTACATAAAACGGAGACAAAATGGGTAAATAAAAGGCTTGTGTCCATTGAAGATACTATAGAGCAGGCCAGGGACAATCTTCGTTGAGAGGTAGGGGGGAGTAAAATGAAATTAGCGGAAAGAATGAATCGAATCGACTACTCGCCGATTCGAAAATACCATCCATACGCAGTGGAGGCAAAGAAACAAGGGAAAAAAATATACCATTTCAATATCGGGCAACCGGATGTGATTACACCAGAGGTTTTTATGGAATGTGTTAGAGACTATCATGAGCCGGTATTGGAATACATGCCCTCCCAAGGCATACCAGAGTTAATTCATGCCGTAAGAGATTATTACAAGCGTTACAACATGAATTTTAATGAAGAGGATATATTTATTACAAATGGTGGAAGTGAAGCACTGTGCTTTATTTTTGCCAGCATTTTAAACGACGGAGATGAAGTGTTGGTACCAGAGCCTTTTTATACCAATTATCAAATATTCACCTCCTATTTTGAGGGGAATATCGTTCCTATTCAATCCCATGCTGAGGAAGGATATCATTACGCATCACGTGAAAAAATTGAAAAGGAAATCACTTCAAAAACAAAAGCGATTCTGATAAATAGTCCATGCAACCCCACTGGAAACGTATTGACGGGTCAGGAAATGGAAGTGATATTACAGGTGGCCAGGGAACACGACCTTTATGTCATAACCGACGAAGTGTATCGTGAATTTGTGTATGATGGGGAACCTCTCAGCAGCTTTGGTCAACATATGAACGGGTTTGAAGACCATTTAATTATTATAGATAGCATATCGAAAAGGTTCAGCGCATGTGGTGCTAGAATAGGTACCATTTTAACGAAAAATGTAGAAATAAAAAATGCAGTTTTAAAATTGGCACAAGCTCGTTTATCCGTGCCCACTCTGGAGCAGTATGGCGCAGCGTCTTTGTACCAATTGAGAGATGAGTATTTTGATCAGGTTCGTAATGAGTATCAGAGACGTAGGGATATCGTTTTTCGAGAAATTATGAAAATCCCGGACGTGATTTGTCATAAACCAAAAGGATCCTTTTACATTACGGTGAAGTTACCTATAGACAATGCCCATGATTTTCAGGTATTCATGCTAACAGAATTTGAAGATGGTGGAGAAACCATTATGTTTGCACCGGTGGAAGGTTTTTATGCCACTCCTGGAAGGGGAAGAAAAGAAATTCGCATTGCTTATGTATTAAAAGAAGAGAGCCTTATCCGAGGAATGGAGTTATTACGACTCGGTCTTGCCGCTTACTTAAAAAAACAACAAAATCCGAGGTAAAAACTTATGGCAAAATCCCCTATGATGAAGCAATATATGGAAATTAAGGAGCAATATAAGGATTGTATCCTGTTTTTCCGTCTGGGAGATTTTTATGAGATGTTTTATGAAGACGCCATTACCGCTTCTAAGGAATTAGAGCTGGTTTTGACAGGGAAACAGTGCGGAGAGGAAGAAAGAGCCCCCATGTGCGGAGTTCCGTACCATGCGGCAGAAAACTATATTGCCAAGTTAGTGGATCGAGGATATAAGGTGGCGGTGTGTGAGCAGATGGAAGATCCAGCTACTTCAAAAGGCATCGTTCGCCGGGAAGTGGTGCAGGTAATCACCCCAGGTACCGTGGTATCTGCTTCTATGCTCTCTGAAAAATCAAATAATTATTTGGCATCATGCTATTTCGGAAATCGAGAAGTGGGGTTGGTTCATGCAGACATATCCACCGGTGAAATCCTTGCCACTCGAATAACAGGGGAATTCAAGAAAGAGCGGCTTCTTAATGAACTGATTAAAATATCTCCCAAGGAAATCATTTTGGGAGGTTTATATGAGGGGATACTGGAACAGGAAGAAATTCGTGAATGGACCGGGGCTTATGTTCACAATGGTGAAAGAAAAGTGGCCCATAAGGGGAATATAGAAGACGTATTGGCATTACAGTTTCCTCAAGGACTTACTTCCATGGGGCTCACCCCAAAGGGCACCGATACGTATGCGCTTGGGCTCTTGATCTCCTATGTGAAAGAAAATCATAAAACGGGATTATCTCATATGGGCCAAGTGAAGACTTACGGTGTGAATCATCATATGGCATTGGACAAGGCCACCATTCGAAACTTAGAGTTGACAGAAACCATATTTGACAAAACGGTCCAGGGGTCTTTGTTGGGGGTATTGGATCGCTGCCATACCGCAATGGGATCCAGGAAACTCAAGAGATGGTTAAAAGAACCTTTAAATTGCATGGAGGAAATACAGAAGAGATTAGACGGAGTGGAGACACTGTTTCGTCAGGTCATTCTTCGAAACAATTTCAAAGAGTATTTGAAAGGAATTTATGATTTAGAACGCTTGGCAGGGCGTATTGGGATGGGGCATGCCAATGGGAGAGATTTATTGGCTTTAGCCCAGTCCATACTACATTTACCGGATATTAAGTGGGAATTGATGGATCAAGAGGACCATTTACTACGAGAATTGGGAGAAGCAATAAACCCTTTAGAAGAAGTTTTTCTTCTCATAGACAAGGCCATTCGTGAGGATTGCCCCTTGACAATAAAGGAAGGGGGCCTGTTACAAGAGAAATACTCCCCGGAGTTGGATCAGTTAAAGGAGTCCATTCAGGAAGGGCAGCAATGGATAGCGTCTTTAGAAAGCCAGGAGAGAGAACGAACGGGAATTAAAAATTTAAAAGTGGGGTTCAATAAAGTGTTTGGTTACTATTTAGAAGTGACCAAATCCTACTATGATGCCATCCCTTCCGATTATATTCGGAAACAGACGTTGGTAAACTGTGAACGATTCATCACTCCCCAATTGAAGGAAATGGAGTCCGTAGTGCTGGGTGCCGAAGCTAAAATCAATGAATTGGAATATCATTTGTTTGTGGAGATACGGGAGTATATCGAAACATTTATACCTGTGATTCAAAAAACGGCGGAAGCCATTGGCAGTCTGGATGTGATCTGTTCCTTCGCTGAAGTGGCTACCCGACAAAATTATGTGAAACCCCAGGTAACGGAAGGGGACATGATTGTCATTCGTAAGGGGAGACACCCTGTCATTGAGAACACCTTAAAGACGGAAATATTTGTACCAAATGATACATACATAGATCGTAAAGATGATGCATTGCTATTGTTGACGGGCCCGAATATGAGCGGAAAATCAACCTATATGAGGCAGGTAGCATTGATTGTTTTAATGGCACAGGCAGGTAGTTATGTTCCGGCAGATAGTGCGGAAATCGGCATTTGCGACCGTATTTTCACTCGAATTGGTGCTTCGGATAATCTTAGCCAGGGGCAAAGCACCTTCTTTGTGGAAATGAGTGAGCTGGCTTATATACTGAACAATGCCACAGAACGAAGTTTAATTGTGCTGGACGAAATTGGTCGTGGTACCAGTACCTACGATGGGTTGTCTATCGCATGGGCGGTAGCAGAATATTTAATGGAAGACGGTCTGAAAACTCGAACATTATTTGCCACCCATTATCACGAAATGACGGCACTGGAGGGAAAGCTAAATGGATTTCGTAATCTGAATGTGGAAGTCAAAGAGGACGAAGGAACCATTGTCTTTCTCCATAGCATCGGATATGGAAGTACAAGCCGAAGCTATGGAATTCATGTTGCAGATATGGCGGGAGTGCCAAAACGCCTCCTGAATCGAGCCACCGAGAAGCTGAAGGAACTGGAAGAATTCTA
Source organism: uncultured Oscillospiraceae bacterium (assembly GCA_964450985.1). Lineage (GTDB taxonomy): Bacteria > Bacillota > Clostridia > Peptostreptococcales > Anaerovoracaceae > JAAZGD01. The sequence continues at coordinate 3,863 of CAYVFH010000033.1, forward strand.
AGGTGAGAAGGAGTGATGGGGTATGATTCAACTATTGGATAAATCAATCTCTGACAAAATCGCTGCCGGAGAAGTGGTAGAAAGACCTCTGAGTATAGTCAAGGAGCTATTGGAAAATTCCATTGATGCCGGCTCAGATTCCATTCTTGTGGAAATTCGTCAAGGAGGGAAGAAAAGCATCAAAGTCAGCGACAACGGTACGGGTATTGATCCTTATGAGATTGAACTGGCTTTTGCACGCCATGCCACCAGTAAAATATTCGGAGAAGAAGACTTGTATGCCATCAAAACTTTGGGATTTCGAGGAGAGGCTTTGTCCAGTATAGCCGCTGTCTCCAAAGTGGAAGTGTTGACTCGCACTGCTGATTCGGCAACGGGAGCCAAGGTGCGTATAGAGGGGGGAGTCATTACGGATATTCAACCGGTGGGCTGTCCACTGGGTACTACGATGATAGTAACGGACCTTTTTTTTAATACACCCGCCCGGCTAAAATTCATGAAGGGGGATAGTTCGGAAAGCACACCCATCATTGAGTTTGTGTCTCAAATGGCATTGGCCTATTCTCATATTAAGTTTCGCCTGATTAACAACGACCAAATGGTGTTTTCTTCCAATGGGGAAGGAGATGTGATTCAAACCATTGCTACCCTTTATGGGAAAGAAACGGCGGAGAATCTAGTCTACTTTTCACAAAGTGAAGGAAATGGGTTTGTAGATGGGTATGTATCGAATTTAAATATCAGCAAACCGAACCGTCGATATCAAGTATTTTTTGTAAATGGAAGAGCGGTTGAGAGCCGAGTGCTCCAAGAATCCATTTCAAAAGCCTACGATGAACGTTTACCTAACGGCAGGCATCCGGCCGCTTTTCTATTTCTTAAAGTGCCCCCGGAAGAAATCGATGTGAACATTCATCCCAATAAACTACAAGTTAAGTTCCGGGAAGAAGAAGACGTAACAAAAGGGGTGATTGAGGGCATTCAGAAGGCAATGAGAACATTGGAAACAGTGCCTAAGGTAGCATTGGCTTCGCCCTTGCAACCAACTAGTCTTGATTCGGAGCTTGAGGCACCGACTACAAAACCCGCTGCCATTTCTTATGAATTTGGGAATAGGCCTGAGAGAAAGACGAATAATGACCAGGAGAAGGCGGAGGAAAGTATAGAAAAACAGACGACCTTGAAAGAGTTTTTAGCCAAAACCCGAAAAGATTCTTTACCAGCAGAGGCGGCTCGGATTGAAGAAAAACAGGAGCTACCCATAAAAAATGTGCCTGTTTCTATTGTGGATTTGCGGGTAATTGATATTCTTTTTTCCACCTATATTCTAGCCAAAGATGAAGAAAATCTATACTTAATAGATCAACATGCGGCCCATGAAAGAGTGTTTTATGAAGCGCTTACTGCCAATTATGGGAAGGAAGAAATGGTAACCCAGTCACTAATTACACCGTTGGTTTTAGATCGCCCCAGAATCATTTCTCATCTCACCTTGGAGATTAAAGAAGAGTTACACCGTTTGGGCTTCGACGCGGAAGAATTCGGGAATAGCAGCTTTATTATAAAAACGTTACCTGCCTTTATTTCATTAGAACAAGGGGAGACATTTCTAAGAGAATATTTAGATACCGTTACCCCTAATTCAAACTATAAGGATGAAAACTCCAGACGTATTTTGATGACCAAAGCCTGCAAGAGTGCAGTGAAAGCTCAAGACCGACTTTCTATGGAGGAGGCAAGGGCATTAATAAAAAAACTGTCAGACTGTGTGAATCCATATAATTGCCCCCATGGGAGACCTGTTTTTATAAGGCTTTCCCTATATGAAATTCAGAGGATGTTTAAACGTGTGTAGGAGCCGGGATGAAATCAAAGGAAATTATGGTCTTGTTTGGACCGACCGCAGTTGGGAAAACAGAAATATCTCTGGAGGTGGCAAAATCCCTGGGGGGAGAAATACTATCTGCGGATTCCATGCAAATATATCAATGGATGGATATTGGCTCTGCAAAGCCCACACCAGAGGAACGGTTGGCGGTTCGGCACCACTTGGTGGATGAGATAAATCCCAGGAATCCTTTCTCCGTGGCAGATTACCAGAAAAAGGCCAAGGAGGCCATTGCGGATATGTTCTCCAGGGGTAGGCTACCTATTGTTTCGGGGGGCACTGGTCTATATATCAATTCTTTGATTTACGATATGGATTTTGGCAAAAATCAGGGAGATCCCGGTTTTCGAAATGAGCTGGAAAAGTTCGCTTCGGAAAAAGGAAACGAAGAGCTGCACCGCCTGCTCATGGAAAAAGACCCAAAAGCCGGTGGGCAAATACACCCTAACAATGTGAAAAAAGTAATTCGAGCATTGGAAAGATGGAAAACAGAGGGAGAAATAAAACCCTTTCGCGACAATCTACGCCCCACGAAGGACTATAATGTATTTATGGTGGGACTAAAGCGGAATAGAGACCAACTTTATCAACGAATCGAAAATAGGGTAGATGGATTTATTCAATCGGGTCTAGTGGAAGAAGTGGAAAAGCTATTGGGTATGGGACTCACTCAGAATGATATTTCCATGAAAGGAATTGGTTATAAAGAAATCATTCCTCTTTTGGAAGGAAAAGTATCTTTGGAAGAAGCCAGGGAAGAAATTAAGAAAAACACCCGGAATTTGGCCAAGAGACAGATGACCTGGTTTCGAAGCTATTCGAATGTGAAATGGTTTCATTTATCTGAAATAGAACATCCGGTGGAGGAAATTGTACAATGGTGGACAAACCGGTAAGAATTCATAATAAAAGCGATAAGCCTGATAATATTGTATTAAAAGAAAACGAAATCTTAGAGCTTTGCGGGGAATTGGAGAAGGAATTGCCCAAAGCGCTCCGAGGATACTTCGTATATTTAAAAGCCAATGTTCTTCCCTTGACCCGATTGGCGTATTTGCGAGACTTGAAATTCTTCTTTCAATATCTTATACAAGAGACGGATTTGACGAAAGCGAAAACAATTTCGGAGATTTCCTTAAAGGATTTGGACCAAACAAAGGCAAAAGACATCAACCTTTTTCTTGACTATATGAGACGATACAAGGTTGAGAAAGAAAAATCTGTCACAGTGTATGAAAATGCCAATAAGAGCTTGGCCCGGAAAAAATCTAGTATATCAGTATTCTTTAAGTACTTGTACCGGGATGAATTGATTTCAAAAAATATCACAGATGGTTTGAATCCCATCCGAGTGCCAAAGCCGGGAGAACGTGAAATAAAAGCATTGCAGGATGATGAAGTAATGGTTATGTTGGACGTGGTGGCCACGGGACAAGGCCTAACTAAAAAAGAGCGGGAGTTTTGGAAGAAAACCAAGTATCGTGATAAGGCTATTTTGTTGTTATTCTTAACCTACGGGCTGAGATTATCCGAATTGCAGCAGCTAAATGTCAGTTCCTTTCACTTCCATCGGGGAGAATTTAAAATTTATCGCAAAAGAGGGAAAGAATCGATGATGCCTCTTAATCAATCCGTTACTTCTTCCCTTCAAGAGTATATTGCCAAAGAAAGGCCTTCAGACGATTCTTTGGAAGAGATTCATAAGGATGCGTTATTTATATCACTCCAAGGAAAGCGGATGACAGAGCGCCAAATACGGGAAATGGTTAAGAAGTACACGTCATATGGGTTAAAAACCTCTCACAGAGCCGGATATAGCCCTCATAAGCTACGTGCTACTGCAGCTACCAGCCTCATTGGTAGAGGAAATAGCATTTTTGATGTACAAGCCTTATTGGATCATGAACAAGTCACCACTACCCAGCTTTATGCAGCCCATCGTATGAATACAAAACGAGAGCTGGTAAAAGGGATGGAATGGGAAATGGAAAGAAAAGAAGGCAAACCAGAGGACGACAAGTAGACGATAACATAATTATGTATACTAATGGGAGTAGTCGCGGATGACAGATGTAAAGCAGTATTTAAAGAGAGAATTCCATATTGACGAAGAGGTGTGGGATTTGGTACGAGAAGCGGAGTCAAAAATAATGTCCCAATTCTTTTATTTGGACGAAATTATGGAATGGAACCAGTATAAAGTGTTGAAGAGTTTTCAAGATAACCGAATCAGTGATGTTCATTTTCGCTGGAATACCGGATATGGATACGATGATCCAGGAAGAGAAGCCATTGAAAAAGTATATTCCAGCTTGTTTCGAACCGAGGCTGCTTTAGTACGACCTACCATCGTGAACGGTACACATGCATTGACTTTAATGTTTTCCGGCATTTTGAGACCGGGAGACCAATTGGTATATTGTAGTGGATCTCCGTATGATACTTTGGAAGAAGTAATCGGTATTCGGGGTGAAAATCAGGGCTCCCTGAAGGAGTTTGGTATAGAATACAAGCAGGTAGATCTGTTGGAAAATGGAATGCTCGATTTTCAAGAAATCCAGAGAACCATCACATCAAACACGAAAATTTGTGCCCTTCAAAGAGCCACGGGATACGGTTGGAGAAAAGCCCTTACCATGGAGCAAGTGAAAGAATGGGCCTCTTTTATTAAGAATATTCGAGGGGATATTATACTAGCTGTAGATAATTGCTACGGAGAGTTTTTGGATATTATTGAGCCTACGGAAGTCGGTGTAGATGTTATGGCGGGGTCATTGATTAAGAA
>CAYVFH010000033.1:8608-11892 GCA_964450985.1 uncultured Oscillospiraceae bacterium
GGAGGATACATCGTAGGAAAAGGGGATTTAATAAAGAACATCGCTTATCGCATGACAGCTCCCGGAATCGGAGGAGAATGTGGTCTTACCTTTGGCCAAACAAGAACCATGCTGCAGGGCTTGTTTCAAGCACCCAAGGTGGTGAATGGTGCAGTGAAGGGAGCCATTCTTTTGGGACAAGTGTTTGAAATGCTGGGATTTGAGGTTTGTCCTGCTCCCATGGATTCCAGAAGTGATATCATTCAAGGAGTCCGGCTCAACAAACGAGAAGCCATGATTTCATTCTGTAGGGGAGTGCAGGAAGCTGCTCCCATAGATTATCATGTGGCACCCATGCCTTGGGCTATGCCGGGGTACGAGGACCCGGTCATTATGGCAGCCGGTGCATTTATTCAAGGATCATCCATCGAATTATCGGCGGATGGGCCCTTACGACCTCCATATACTGTCTATTTTCAAGGAGGTCTCACCTATGAACATGCAAAATTTGGTGTCATGAAAGCAGTGCAGGCTTTGAGACAGGATGGTTTCGTGTTACAATAACGTCATGAAAAAGGATGATGTATCGGGAATTAAAATTAGAAAAGCAATATCCTATCTGCAGCTACTGGTACTCATAAGTATCGTCGTTGGTGTTCCATTATATATTTGGTTTGGTCATCCGGAATGGATTGAACAAGTCAATTCTTTGGAAAAAGCGGAACTCTTTCTGGAAGGATACAAAAATGAAAGCTATTGGATTTATTTAGCCATTCAAGTAGTGCAGATTATTGTTTCGGTAATACCGGGACAGTTCATGAACATGGCAGCGGGATGGTTGTTTTCCTTTCCTGTTGCCTTTGTATTATCCATCCTAGGTGCTGCTATTGGAACTTTTCTAACATATTTTCTGTCCAAGATTTTGGGCCAGAAAGCCATGAGAACCCTCATTGAACCCAGGAAATATCAGGCCTTTCTGAAACGACTAAACAGTAAACGAGCATATATCGCCGTATTTGTATTATATTTATTTCCCGGGCTGCCCAAAGACATTTTGGGATATGTGGCAGGTGTTTCCAATATGAATTTTCTGCCATTCTTAGTTTTGTCATTGGTGGGCCGTGCGCCGTCGCTGGCAGTAAGTGTTATGGTAGGTAGTATGCTGAATAAACAGATATATTCCGGAGTCATTATTTTGTCCCTGTTGATGATAATTCTCTTTGTTCTTGGTATTGTTTATCGTAAAAGATTATTGCATTTTGTAGATCACGGGTATGCGAAGTACATTCAGAAAGAGGGGAGATGAGATGAAGTATCTAAAAAAGCACTTAGGAGTATGGGGTTTAGTTTTACTGATATCCTTCGGTATGGTGGCTTGCTCTAATGAAGAACCCCTTCAAGAAGAGCCGGAAACCGGATCTCCGGAAGGGGTGACCATAGCTTACTTACAGGGATTCCGAGAAGGAGACTATAGCCAATTAGAGGCTATGGTGGAGGAAATGCCTAAGGTGGGGGATATATATTTTACCTTAGACCAACAACCTCCCAAAACCTTGAATGAAATGATTCGCTCTCAATACGAATTTATTGTCCATTTTTATGGGGAGGATGCTTGGGATAGAGTAGATTATCAGATTTCAACGAAAGCATCTGGTGATGTACAGGTAGATTTATTATTTTCGGAAGAACCGGTTCACCTCATGGGGTACCAGAATATACATATCATATTATCGGATGAATCCGGCGCTTGGCAAATTAAGAAAGGGCTCTCATGGGAGCAGGATTTATATGGCGAAACACCAAAACCGGACTATTACCAGGGAGAAGAGGCTATTTATCGAGGAATTGATGGAACGATGAATCCGGAACAAGTAATGGAAATATTGGGAGAACCGATTCATCGTGAAGAAAACAAAGACTATGGTTACCAAACATTGTCTATGGATTACCAGGATGCCAGCTACTATTTTATCGGTGGCACCAATGATTCCGGCGAATTTGACCAGTATTATTTGGAATCCATTGTGGTGATGGGTGGAGAGGAGATGCTTCCCCGGGATATTTACATTGGAGATACATTTGACCAGACTATGAGAAAATTTCCTCGAGACAAGGATTGGACCATGGATCCCAACAACTGTTTCTACGGAGAAAATACCTTGGATGGATTTGGGGGAGCCTGTTTCTCCTACGAAGATGATGCAGAAAATGCATACGACACCATTGTTTTGGTACCCGTGGAATATACACCATACTATAAATTAGAGTTCACCAATGGACAGCTGATGACGGCCATGTTAGTGTATATACAAATTCAATAGATGGGAGTATTTAAATAGAGGAAAGATTGATTTGATCAAAATAATAAAACACCCCTGCTATTTTATTAGCGGGGGTGTTTATTTACTATGGAGCGATCAAAGACGATGTCTAATGATGTAAATAACGATCACCGGGAGGAGAGGGTTTTTCTCATTATCATCGAATTGGTCGCATCCACTCTATGGAAAGCAGATCATGAATCGGATATACTTATTGGCTAATGGGTGGGTCCAATAAAAAACCGGTTCCATGAGCTGCTGAACCAACTGCATCATTACCGGTAATAGCAAACCCACCTTAGGTAAGTATAAGAGTGGGTGCCAATGGTTCACACCGGCGACTGGCTGGCTTGGCAGGATTCCTACGTTAGCCCCTATAGTTTTGCGACACTTCCTTTCAGAAGCTGTGCCTTTCTCAGCGGAATATGAAGTTAGACTAATTATAAGATACTATTCATAAAAAAGCAATGAAAAAAAATGTTTCGTTTTCCATTAGATTATGTTGACAAAGAACACACATTCGTTTATCATACAGATAAGAACAATTGTTCTAATAGGGAGGTCTCTAGGAAAGGGGGTCGAATCAAATGTTATATTTAGGGAAACATCACCGCATCAAGTCCGAGTTGCGTTTTTCTATGTTCATGATGCTGTGTATTATATTAGTTATTATATCTGTACAGGGATTATTGGGTGTAGACAAAGCCGCTGGTACAGTACAAGAAACGTATCAAACCGTAGAAATTCATCATGGGGATACACTGTGGGATATCGCGGGTCAGTATGCACCGGAAAATATGGATATTCGAAGAGCGGTATATCAGCTGGAAAAATTGAATGGGATTTCGGCCGATGAGCTAATGCCGGGGATGGAAATTCAAATTCCCAACTACTAATTCATTTTCACGAAAACGATAAAAATATGGCAGGATAGTAGCTATGGGTAAGGGAAATAAAATCCGTTAGAACGGAAATTAGAGCCTC
>CAYVFH010000034.1:0-8338 GCA_964450985.1 uncultured Oscillospiraceae bacterium
GATTCGTATCCAAACAACTCAGATTCCAATAGGGACGGGGAGATGGCGCTGCAGTTAATCTGGACGAATTTTTCCTTGTTTCTACCGCTTGAAGCATGGATTATAGAGGCAATCACTTCTTTCCCCACACCAGATTCTCCCAAAAGCAACACCGTTACATCATATCGCGCCACTTTGATTGCTTCCTGTAATATAGTCTTCATAGTGGGGCTTTCTGCAATGATGTCGATGGAATGATCGCTGGACTTTTTGTTGATATTTAAGTCGATGGAAGGAATCTGATAAGGCTTGTTTGAGTAATCCGTTTTAACTAGTTCCGTGATAACATTTACGCATGTTACTATCAATATTGGCTTACCGCTACTGTCGTAAATGGGAGATCCGGAAATAATGGCCATCTTGCCGGTAGCCATTTTTTGGAGGACGGTAAGGCTTTGGCCAGTGGCTAATATTCCAGGCGTAATGACGGGGTTAAAATAACCGGAAGCCCCTAAATCCGAAATGTTTCTTCCCAGCTCGGAACTGATATGTAATCCGGTTGCTTCTTCGTACGCAGTATTTGCAAATATTGCGGTTCCCTCCGAGTTGGTTATAAATATTCCGCCTTTTGAAGAGTTTAGAACCTTGTTAAGCTGACTATGGATGAGGTGTTTTTCATTCAGCGTATGATATCCGTCGGGTTTCGCTTGGTTTAATTTTTGAAATAAGTAGGAAAACAGTGTTTGGTCTTGTAATACGATAATATATTCTGTATTATCAACATTGTCTGGGTTTGAACCATCGGAGTCATCAAAATCTCCAGACTTTACCTCGAAAGCACTGGGAACCATTCTTAGGTTATAACTTTTCCCCCCCAAAATGATAGTGGTGTTGGTAATGGCAGAGTTAATCTTTATGGCTTGTAATTGGGAGTAAAAAAGTTTCAGGTCAATTTTTTCTAAAAAAGCATGTCCTGATTCATCGCAAGTCAATAAACTTCCTTCTTTGTCCATAAAGAAGACATATTGCAACAAAAAGGTGTCTTGGTCCTTTTCTGTATCGGAAACGGGAATGTAATTATTGATACTGATTTCTTTCGTCATATTTTTCTCCTATTCTACCTGGTCATATTATACATAATGGGAAGAGCTCTGTAAATGAACAAGGGAAGTTATCCGATGGTTTATGAACCAAATTTGACGAGAATGTTTAAAAATGGTTCGCAAACCGACAGAAGTTTAGGAAAAAACGAATTGGGAACAGAGATTTGGGGGAGGGGCTATTCTTCATTTCGAACATTGGTCGGTATCTTGTATCGAAAAACATGGAGAAATCCGCTGATTTATGGAAAGAGGGAATTATTTTTTAATGATTGACAAAAAAGCCGCAACTTGGCATACAAATTGCGAACATATTTGGTAACGCAAAGGTGCTGTATTATTAGCACACATCATTAGGAAAAGAGGAGTGAAAGTATTATGAAGAGTAAGAAAATGAGAAGTATTGTACTAGTACTGGTCATTGTGCTTGCCATGGGAATGTTCAGTGCCTGTGGTGGAGATACCGGTACAGAAGGAGAAGCCACAGAAGTAGTTGTATTGAAGCTGGCCCATTCTTTGTCTGAAAAGTCAGCGGTACACCAAGGCTATCTGAAATTCCAGGAATTACTGGTAGATCGTACGGATGGTCGCTATGATGTAGAAATTTATCCGAACTCACAGCTTGGCACCGATAATGACATTGCAGAAGCCGTCCAAATTGGGTCCGTAGATATTGTAAACTTTACCACATCTACAACAGCCAATTACAGCCCCATTTATTATTGCTTCGATGTTCCTTACGCATTTCCGGATCATGAATATTATGATGCCATTGTTCGAGGAGACTTGAAAGCAGACTTAGTTACAGCCATAGAAAGTGACATGAATAATGTTAAATACCTGGATTTATGGGAACGTGGTTATCGTGTTCTTACCAGTGACATTGAAATCAACAAGCCGGCAGACATGGCTGGTTTCAGAATGAGAATTCTGGAAAATTCCTTACACCAGGGCTTCTGGTCCATGGTTGGCGCAGACCCGGCAACTCTCTCATTCTCTGATGTATATGTAGCACTACAGCAGAAAGCGATGCAGGGCCAAGACAACCCCCCTGCTACCATTTTCGATCAAAACTTCTATGAAGTACAAAATTATCTGGTAATGACAAATCATATAATGAACACTGCTAGCATTTTAATGAACGCAAACACCTTCGATGGAATGAGTGAAGAAGACCAGGCCATTTTGATGGAGTGCATCCAAGAGGCGGGGGAATATCAAGATGGAGTTGTAAGAGATTTAAATGAGGAAGACGTTTTGTTGATGGAAGAAGCTGGAATTACCGTTATTTATCCGGATATGGCAGAATGGCTTGAAATTGCAAAGAATTATAGAGAAACCCTGTATGACAAGTATGGCGATGCTATGGCATTTTTAGATAAATGTGATGCAGAGTTGGGAGACTAATATCCTAAATTAATTAGTAAGATAGCATTTATAAGAAAACCAAGAGTGTCGACACTTCGCCCCATTTATTGGGGCGAATGTGTCGATATCGCTCCGTTTTCGAGAGGGGGATTTTTTGAATGAGTACTACGAATGGGTCAAATTTAAGGATCATGATTGATAGAACACAACGAGCCACCAAGATTTTGTTGGGAATTGTTCTCGCAAGCTTTATGACCATCGTTTTTGCCCAAACAATCAGTCGATATGTATTTCATTCGTCCATTTGGTGGTCGGAAGAAATATCCAGATATTTATTTATTTGGCTGATTATGCTGGGAGTAAACGTTGCCATTTATCAAAGAGAAATGCTTCGATTAGAGCTGCTGGAAGTCCTGCTGCCGAAACGAGTCAAAGACATTCTTGCAATCATGGTAGACATTTTAAGCCTGGCTGTGGTAATCGGCTTACTATATTGTTCCATTCTCTATTATATAGACCTTGGGTCCAACCAGATAGCCCCAACACTGGGAATTCAAATGAGATACGTGGTTTTATGCTTGCCCATCGGAATGGTCCTGTCTATAGTAACGGAAGTGTTGGTGTTGGTTGATCACATACGAGAATTTGTGAACAAGAATGGAGAAAAGGAGGGATTAGCTAATGTCGCCTGAAGTACTAATTAGTTTGGTGGGTGGATTAATATTTTTGCTCGCAATCGGAGTTCCTATCGCTTGGGCTATGCTTGGCTCTGGATTACTCTGCATTATGATAACCGGAGACCTAGCTTTCTCCATGGTGGCACAACGAGTTTTCGTGGGAAGTAATGTTTTTGCCTTGTTGGCCATACCGGCCTTCATTTTAGCAGGGGATTTGATGACACAAGGTGGCGTTTCGAAACGGCTTGTGAATTTTTGCAGAACACTAGTTGGAAGAGCGCCCGGAGGGCTAAGTTATGTCTCGCTCATTACCAGTGCTTTTTTTGCAGCCATATCCGGTTCCTCTCCTGCAACCACGGCAGCGGTTGGAAGTATCATGGTACCGGAAATGGACAAAGAAGGATACCCCACCGATTACTCTGCAGCCATCCAAGCGGTAGGTGGTACCCTGGGAATCGTAATTCCTCCTAGCATTTCCTTTGTTATTTACGGAAATGTCACCGGTGTTTCTACTGCCAAGTTGCTTGCATCAGGAATAATACCCGGAGCATTAAGCTGTATCGCATTGTGTCTTTATGCCTATTTTCTTGCAAAAAAGAACCACTACCCGGCAGGAAGAATTTATTCTATGAAGGAAAAATTACAAGGGTTCCTTGCGGCCTTCGGTGGTTTAATGATGCCTATCATTATTTTGGGCGGAATATATTCCGGAGCCTTTACTCCCACTGAATCTGCAGTAGTAGCCGCCTTCTATGGCTTGTTTGCAGGGTTTATTATTTATCGAGAAATGAGCTTTAAGAAACTGGTTAGTGTATTGGCAAAGTCTGCCATCACCATTTCCAACATTATGATTGTGGTAGCCTGCGCCATGCTATATAACTACTTGCTCACCTATTATCGAATTACTACCGCTATTACAGAGAGCATGTTAAGCATTGCAGACAGTCCCGGAAAATTCTTTGCGTTGGTAGTCGTGCTGCTATTTATTGTGGGGATGTTTATGGATGTAACAGCGTCCATATTAGTATTGGCTCCCATTCTAGCACCTGCGGCAGCCATGTTGGGAATTGATCCCATACATTTTGGATTTATCTTTGTATTCATGATGTCCATTGGGTTGGCAACTCCACCTTTTGGCCTCTGTATGTATGTTGCCGCTAATATGTCGGGGCAGCCGGTTATACAAGTTGCCAAGAAAATTTTACCTATGTCTGTGGTTCAGTTGGCTTGTGTCATTCTCTTTATAGCAGTTCCCTGGTTCTCCGTATGGCTACCCAATGCCATTGGCGTGGGTGGATGATTCCTTCTTAATTGCATGACTTTAGATAAAAATAGGAGATAGAAGAATGAAACAGGACATCAGAACAGTAGTGATTGCTGGGGCCGGCATCATGGGGGCTTCTTTCGCTCAACTTTTTGCCCAATATGGCTACGATGTGGTTATTTATGATAACGCGGCTGCTAGCATTGAAAAGGGCGAAAAACAAATAAAAATAAACCAGGCAGAATTGTTGTCTTCCGGCGACATTTCCGGAGAACAATCGGAAACCATATTGTCTCGTATCTCTTTCACCACAGAAATCGAATGTTTTCAGAAAGCAGATTTTGTCTTGGAAGCAATCATTGAAAAGATGGAAATTAAGAAAGAATTTTGGGAAAAGGTGTCAGAGTTAGCACCCGAGGACGTCGTACTTACTTCGAATACATCGGGGCTATCTATTACGGAAATTGCCACGGCGGTAAGGAACCCAGAACGGTTCTGTGGAATGCATTGGGTAAATCCCCCTCATATCGTACCGTTGGTGGAAATTATCTCTGGTGACAAAACGGAAAAAGAAGCTTTAGATATTGTGTGGCAAGTGGCAACCACCTTACATCGAAAACCTGTCATGGTTCGTAAAGATGCCAAAGGTTTTGTCATGAATCGGTTGCAGTATGCCATTTTGAGAGAAGCACTCTATATCGTGGAAAACGGTATCGCTTCAATGGAAGATGTAGACAATGTAATTAAGTTTGGACTGGGCATGAGATATGCGGCAATCGGGCCCTTCGAAACCGTGGACTTAGGAGGTTTGGATACCTTCCGAATCATTGCGGAATATTTGTTCCCGGATTTGGCGGATAACAAAGACGTGCCGGAGCTTTTGAAATCTAGATATGAAGAAGGCGCCTACGGGATCAAGACCGGAAGAGGATTTTACGACTATCCGGGAGATCGAGCGGATCAGGTGGTGAAGAAGAGAGATGCTGACTTCCTGAAGCTGGCAAAATGTCTTTTCGAAGATTTGTAAAGAGAAAGACAAGAAGAGCATCATTCGAAAAGGAGTCATACCATGAAAGAAACATACAATGGTGAAGGATTATTAAAAGGGACCAATGCAGCATTTGCAAGGTCGTTATATAAATCCATGGGATTCACCGACGATGAGCTAATCAATAAGCCGGTTATCGGGATTGCTAATTCCTGGGGCACCATGGTGCCGGGGCATTTCAATCTAAATCAGCTAAGCGAGTTTGTAAAGAAGGGGATTTATGCCGGTGGAGGTATGGCCGTTGAGTTTGGCGTCATCGGTGCTTGCGATGGAATCGCCAATGGCCATGAGGGGATGAAATACATTTTGCCCTCCAGAGAAATTATATGTAATTCAGTAGAAATCGAAGTTCGCGCTCATAAGCTAGATGGGGTAGTATTACTGGCTTCGTGCGACAAAATTATTCCAGGAATGATTATGGCCGCAGCCCGTCTTGACGTACCGGCCATCATCGTAAATGGGGGTCCTATGTTGGGAGGAGCAGAGTTTGATGGTCGGAAAACAGATGCTACTTCAGTGGATGAAGCCATCGGTATGTTGGCGGCAGGAAGGATTTCGGAAGAAAAGGTTTTTGAACTGGAAGATGTGGCTTGTCCCAGTTGTGGATCATGTGCCTTCTATGGTACGGCCAATACCATGTGCTGTATTACGGAAGCCATCGGTATGAGTTTACCGGGAAGTGCTTTGATTCCGGCCGTTTATTCCGACCGGCTAAAAGTGGCTTATTATTCCGGCAAACAAATCTGTGATTTGGTTAAAGAGGGAATTACGGCCCGTGACATTATAACGGAAAATGCCATCCGAAATGGCATTAAAGTCACCATGGCTACCTGTGGCTCTACCAATGCGGTCCTTCATCTGAGTGCCATTGCCCACGAAGCGGAACTGGACATCAATGTGCTGGATGAGTTTGAAGAATGGAACAAGAAAACCCCACAAATCGCAAAAGTTAATCCTTCTGCGAAATGGGACATGGAAGATTTTTATAAAGCCGGAGGAATTCCTCGGGTCATGAAAACCTTGAAGCATTTGGTTCATGGAGAAGTAATGACGGTCACCGGTAGAACCATGAAAGAAAATCTGGACAGCTACCAATTCCATTATCCGGAAAACCCCGAGCTCATTAAACCACTAGAAGAACCCTTCAGCAAAACGGGGGGAGTTGCTGTATTACGTGGGAATATTGCACCAAACACAGCGATTACGAAACCTGGCGCTTTTGACCCATCCCTTCACCATTTTGAGGGAACGGCTAAAGTATATAACAGTGAAGAGGAGGCCAATGAATCCATTCTCAGAGGAGAAGTGAAGGCTGGGAATGTGGTGGTAATTCGATACGAAGGCCCTAAAGGGGGTCCGGGTATGCGAGAAATGTATAAAGCCATGAAATTTTTATATGGGATGGGATTGAATCAAACCACTGCAGTTATTACGGACGGCAGATTTTCCGGAACTAACAATGGTTGTTTTGTGGGCCATATTTCTCCGGAAGCGGCTGAAGGTGGCCCATTGGCCATAATCGAAGATGGGGATCATATCACCCTCGATGTGAATAAAGGTATTTTACATGCGGACATAGCCAATGAAGAAATCGAAAGAAGATTGGCAACATGGAAATGCCCGGAAAAAGAAATTCCGCGTGGGTATTTAAACCTTTATGCACGGGTTGCTTCTTCTGCTGACAAAGGCGCAGTAATACTATAGGCTTCGTGAGAAAAATACTGTTAGAGCCTGTTGAGTGCCATTTCATATGGGATTCAACGGCTCTTTTTTTTCGCACATGAGAGGAACAAGAAGAGAGTGAGTCAATATTGGAAGTAATGAACCGAATTTAGAGAGGCAATAATGAGATCTGCTGGAAGAAAGTTATTATTTTATTTGGTAGAGCCCATATATTAAGAAAATCCGATGTAAAAAGCAGAAAACCCTCAGTATAATCCTGAGAATTCAACGAAAAAAAGAGAGATTATGCCATATTTCATCAAAGTTTTGAAAAGGCCATCTATTGGCACAAATGTTGCTTTAATTAGAGATGACAGAGACGATTAGAGATTACAACAAGGAAAAATAACGGAGGAAGACAAATGCCAAAAAAGATAGAAATCATGGATGGGAATACAGCTGCAGCATATATCTCATATGCATTTACAGAAGTTGCAGGAATATTTCCAATCACACCATCATCGAATATGGCGGAATATGTGGATGACTGGGCGGCAAAAGGCAAAAAGAACATTTTTGATCAAGAAGTAGAAATTGTGGAAATGCAGTCCGAAGGAGGCGCTGCAGGAACGGTTCATGGAGCCCTGGGGGCGGGCGCTTTAACCACCACATATACGGCATCGCAAGGCCTTTTATTAATGATTCCTAATATGTATAAGATAGCCGGAGAATTGTTACCGGGAGTTTTTCACGTATCGGCCAGATCTCTCTCCATGCATGCATTGTCTATTTTTGGGGATCATTCCGATGTTATGGCGTGTCGACAGACCGGTTTTGCCATGTTGGCCGCTTCCAATCCCCAAGAAGTTATGGATATGGGTGCCGTAGCCCATTTAAGTGCGATCAAAGGGCGGCTTCCATTTCTTCACTTTTTTGATGGGTTTCGAACATCTCATGAGCTTCAGAAAATAGATGCATTGGATTATGAAGACCTGAAGCCTCTAGTGGATATGGAGGAACTGGCTGCATTCAGAAAAAGGTCATTGAATCCGGAACATCCCAGCACAAGAGGAACCACTCAAAATCCGGATATCTATTTCCAACAGCGAGAAGCATCCAATCCCTTCCACAAAGCCCTTCCCCAGGTTGTGGAAGAATACATGAATGAAATCAACAAGTTGACCGGCAGAAATTATCGACTCTTCGATTATTATGGCCCGCAGGATTGTGAGTATATGAT
>CAYVFH010000034.1:8348-11199 GCA_964450985.1 uncultured Oscillospiraceae bacterium
GGGTTCTGTTAGTGATACCATTAAAGAAACCATTGACTACTTGTCCTTGGAAGGCCATAAGGTTGGGGTGGTCAATGTACATCTATATCGCCCCTTCTCTGTGAAACATCTCATGGATGTCATACCCAACACCACCAAGAAAATAGCGGTATTGGACCGAACAAAGGAACCAGGTTCCTTGGGAGAGCCTTTGTATCAGGATGTCTGCAATGCCTTTCGAGAAGCCAATCGAGAAATGGTGATCGTTGGGGGAAGATATGGATTGTCTTCGAAAGATACTACACCATCACAAATTATTTCAGTGTACGAAAATCTTTGGCAGAAGGAGCCTAAAAATAATTTCACCATTGGGATTTCCGATGACGTTACTTTTCTTTCTCTTCCTAAGAAAGAGGAAATTGACATTACCCCAAAAGGAACAAAAAGTTGCAAGATATGGGGCCTTGGTTCCGATGGAACCGTGGGCGCGAATAAGAATACAGTGAAAATTGTGGGAGAGCATACCGACTATTTCACACAGGCATATTTTGTATATGACTCCAAAAAATCCGGCGGCTTGACTCAGTCTCACTTACGATTTAGCAAACACCCCATAAGGGCGCCCTATTTGGTAGGCACTGCGGATTTTGTGGCCTGTCATAATCCTTCTTATGTTACAAACTATGACTTAGTGAAGGATTTGAAGAGAGACGGAATTTTCCTCTTAAATTGTCAGTGGTCTCCGGAAGAACTGGATAGCCATTTACCGGCATCTATGAAAAAAGCATTGGCCCAGAAGGGAGCAAAGTTTTATACCATCAATGCCATCGATATGGCCAAGGAATTAGGACTTGGAGGGAGAGTGAATTCCATTCTACAAGCGGCATTTTTTAAATTCATAGACATCATGCCCATAGAGGAGGCGGAGGCCTATATGAAAGAAGCCATCCGGAAAACCTACGAAAGAAAGGGCGAGAAAATCGTAGAAATGAATTGTGCTGCCGTGGAGATGGGATTACAGAATATAGTGGAAATAAAAATTCCCGAATCTTGGGCTGAACTGGAACCGGAAGAAAAAGAACGGGGAAAAGATCCGGAGTTCATTGAAAATATTGTGCATGTGATGAATCGTCAGGAAGGGGATAGTATTCCGGTCAGTGCCTTTGTTGGCATGGAAGATGGCACCTTTCCTCCCGGGACAACGGCCTATGAAAAAAGAGGAGCTGCCGTAGATATCCCGGAGTGGAATAGTCACACTTGTATTCAGTGTAACCAGTGCGCTTACGTATGTCCTCATGCAGCCATCCGACCTTTCCTTTTTGAAGAGAAGGAAGCAGAAAATAGGCCGGCGGGAATGGAAATTGTTCAAGCAAATGGAAAAGACCTATCCCATTACCAGTATAGAATCCAAGTATCTCCTTTGGATTGTACCGGTTGTGGAAGCTGTGCCACCATTTGTCCTTCAAAAACCAAATCTCTGGTTATGAAACCTTTGGAATCTCAGCTAAAGCAAGCACCATATTGGAACTACTGTGTAGATAAAGTATCCACGAAGAAAGATGCGGTGGCATTGGATACTGTAAAATCCAGTCAATTTGCGCAACCTTTGTTTGAATTCTCGGGTGCATGTGCTGGCTGCGGCGAGACTCCTTATATCAAACTAATTACCCAAATGTATGGAGACAGAATGTATATCGCTAACGCATCCGGTTGTTCTACGGCATACGGTGGAAGTACACCTTCTACACCCTACACGAAAAACAAGGAAGGCTGTGGACCGGCTTGGGCTATGTCCTTGTTTGAAGACTGCGCAGAGTATGCGTATGGAATGTTATTAGGGGCCGAAAAGGTGAGAAAGACCATGCGAAAGTATGCAGATGAACTTTCCCAAAAGGGCTTTGCAAAAGAAGAGGCGGCTCAATGGATGGAGTTAATGGAAGACTCCGACCAGTCTAGAAGAGTATCACAACAGTACGAAGAGGCGTTGAAAAAAAGCGTAGCTTCCGAGCCACAGGATCAAGAAAAAATACAATTCATATTAGAGAACAAAGACTTCCTGCCGAAAAAATCATACTGGGCATTTGGGGGAGATGGTTGGGCTTATGACATCGGATACGGTGGCCTTGACCATGTATTGGCATCCGGAAAAGACATAAATATGCTGGTGCTTGATACGGAAGTCTACTCCAATACGGGGGGACAATCCTCCAAAGCAACCGCGGCTGGGGCCATCGCAAAATTTGCATCTTCCGGAAAACGTACCAAGAAGAAAGACTTGGGTTTGATGATGATGAGTTATGGCTATGTATACGTAGCCCAGGTGGCTATGGGATACAATCAAGCTCAAACATTGAAGGCCATACGGGAGGCAGAAGCTTATCCCGGGCCGTCTATTATCATCGCGTATTGTCCTTGCATAGAACATGGCATTAAGTCCGGCATGGCCAATAGCCAGCTAGAAATGAAGAGGGCTGTGGAAGCGGGATACTGGCACCTCTATCGATACAATCCTTTGTTGAAAAAAGAAGGGAAAAATCCTTTTGTTTTAGATTCCAAGGAGCCTACGGAAGATTTGAAAGAATTTCTCCGAGGGGAGAATAGATATGCCTCTCTGGAAATTGCATTTCCTGGCCATGCTGAAGAGCTTTATAACAAGGCAGTGGAGGATGCAAGAGAAAGGTGGGAAACCTACAAGAAACTATCCTTAGGATAAAGAAGTAGGCCAATAATACAAAAGTAAGAAGAGGACGCAGCAATGCGTCCTCTTCTATATAAATATGTCCGTCGGGTAACCGGTTCCTCCGCCTTGCTAAATTCACATGCTAAGGTTTCATATACGTGCCCATAAACAAGATCGTATCGGAATCCTCTT
>CAYVFH010000035.1:0-10661 GCA_964450985.1 uncultured Oscillospiraceae bacterium
AGACCCAGGGTTGTGGCTCCTGTATGCGAGGGTTCGAATCCCTCTACCCACCCCATTTATCACAATGGGGTATAGCCAAGCGGTAAGGCAACGGATTCTGATTCCGTCATTCGAAGGTTCGAATCCTTCTACCCTAGCCAAGAAAGGGTTTGCCGGATCCGTTCCGGTATCCTGGCGACATAGCCAAGTGGTAAGGCAGAGGTCTGCAAAACCTTTATTCCCCAGTTCAAATCTGGGTGTCGCCTCCAAATAAAAAACCAGCAACTTTCATAGCTGCTGGTTTTTTTTATTTTCTTGAAATCAAGATAATGCGCGCCACACCAGGTAGGAGATTACAAACAGTATCATTACAAAAACGATGATTTCCAGCAGATGAGACTGAATTCCCTCCTTAAACCGACGGACAAACTCCGTCATGCTGGTACCTGTAGAATAGGAAACTGAAACAAAGATATAGAGGATCAGTGCATATACACCTAAAATCACAACTAGCAATGCACCGCCTGTTATCAGAAAGGTGCTTTTCAGGATTGTCCAAAACATCCTTCACCCTCTTTTCTCAAATATCTTTTCCCTCCAAAGTCTCCACCTGGGATTCCTCCAGAAAACGAACCAAATCACCAAACAATCCATATCCCGTTTGGGAAATCTCCGGGTCATGCTCCACTACCGTAATTTTCCCCATTAAATCCGTGGATATGGAAACCACCGATGAGGTTCCATTTATGCTGGCATACAGACTGTCTTTTGGTACCCGCTCCGGCTTCACGCACCCTCTGACACGTTCCCCTTCTATCCAGCCGCGGCATAGGAGTTTGTAAACCTGATGATTCTCCTCCGCTTCCCGAATCATCTCCGGAGTAATTCCCATAATGCCTTCCCGGTCTATGTCCAGGGGGGTGATTTCTGCATCCATCAGCACATTGAGAAGTGCGGATACTTTTGCGGCGGCATCCCACCCTTCCAGATCAAGAGAAGGATCCTCCTCCACAAAGCCTCTTCTTTTCCCTTCGGTTAAAATCACCTGATAATCTTTACCCTCTGCCAGCTCCTCCAAAACATAGTTGGTGGTGGAATTTAGGATTCCCTCTACCGCCTCTACATTGCAGTAAGGAAGGGTTTTTTCCATCAAATTGAACACCGGAGTTCCATCCATGACGGTGGTCTCATAATAGAATGCACCCCCTTTTTCTTTCGCCAGCCTCTGCAACCTGTGAAAATCCCAGGCAATGGGTCCCTTATTGGCGGTAATCACGCTTTTCCCTCGAAGCAGTGCCTTTTCGATATGGGTAATGGCCGGTTGACCCGAGAAGATATCCAAAGGTGTCATCTCGAAAGCTACATCATAATCCGCCTTTTCTAGCATCTCCAAAGAAGACCAGCCCATTCCTTGATTGGGCTGATCCTCCGGCCAGCCCGATTTGGTAAACTCATATTCTAACAAGGATTCCAAGGAGATTCCTTCTGGCTGATAAAGCACACCCCGGGAGTTAGTGGCAATGGCTACCACCTTAATAAGGCCGCCCCTTCGGCTTTCCAATTCCTTCCCTTTTTCTATCAGAAGCCGGCACAAGGCTTGGGCGGCATTCCCAAAACCCAGAAAGGCTAATTTGCAATCCCGGGTCATTGGTCACCTCGAACAAAATCCTGAACCACCTGGATTACTCGATGAATTTCCTCCGGAATATTATAGGGGGCCAACCCAATTCGCAGAAGCCCTCCGGTTTCCACCAGATTTAACACATTTCGGATAGTTTCTATGGCATAATAGTCACCGTCCCACACAAACAGACCACGATCTCCCATGTATTCCGCCAGCTTCTGCATATGGAAGCCCTCGATACGGAAGGATACCGTGGAGGTTCTGGGGTGACCATCTCCGGGCCCGTATATTTTCAAACCGGAAATCTTGGGAAGTTCCTCTCGCATCTGCTGAGCCAGCTGTTCCTCATATGCATCAATGGCTAACATGCCGGCCACCACATCCCGTCTTCGACCAGTTAAGCCAACCAACTCCTCCTCAAAGAAGGAGGCATGTTTCTGTCCAATGTCTGCGATAAACTCCACCGCTTCTACCGCTCCGGCCGTTAGTTCCATGGCCTGTGTGCCCGTTTCAAACTTATGAGGTGTATGTTCATTATCATATGCCATGACCCGAAGAGAACGAACTCTATCTCCCAAATCCTTTTGGATATACATGATTCCCAGATGCGGTCCAAAGAATTTATAGGCAGAACACAACAATACATCGGTTCCGATTTCTTTCACATCGATGGGCTTATGAGGTGCATAATGAACCGCATCCACCACAGTAATTGCACCATGTTTGTGAGCCTCCTGTATCACCTTCTTCACATCGGTAATGGTTCCACAAGAGTTGGCTGCCCAGTTCACGGCCACTATTTTCGTTTTATCTGTCAGTTTCGATAGGTAATCATCAAAGTCCAGGGTAATGGTATCCGTGTTGATTTTCACACTTTTCACTACCATGCCAAATTCTTCCAGGGTGCGCCACGGAGAACGGTTTCCCTCATGATCCAAATCCGTGATTATGATTTCATCCCCCGGTTTTAAATCTCGCAATAGCCCCATAGCCAGTTTAAAATTAATGGTGGTGGTGTTTTCCCCGAAAGCCACCTCTTCTGGCTCACATCCCAAAAAGTCCGCAAAAACATCCCTGGCATGGAGGAACATGGCATCACTCTCCCGAGAAGTAGCATAGGATCCCCCTGCATTGGCATTGTGATAGTATAAATAGTCGTTGATTTTGTCCACTACCCTCTTCGGGACCTGGGTTCCCCCAGGGCCATCCAGAAATGCCGCCCCATAGCCGTTTACTGTTTTTGACATTGCGGGAAATTGTTCTCTTACATAGTCCACATCAAACTTAAATTCTTTCATCTATCCATCCCTCCATTACTAGTATGTTTTATTTATTTTGGTGGCGCTTAATTTTTTTGGTGGTGGTTTTTATAAATTCTTCCCTTCTCACCGAAAAATTACGAACCCTTTTATATATGGGTAACTTCTCATTGATCTCCCCCATAACTTTTTTGATTAAAGCATGAATCTGTCCTTCATCCATGTTTTCGCCAAACTCTTCATAAATCACATCATAATCCGGTCTCACTTGAGCGCTAACCAAAGTGTCCTCATTCTCATCCAGTACCCCATGTACAAGACTCTCTTGAATGTATTTATTTCGATTGATATAGTATTCTACTTCCTCCGGATAAATATTTTTCCCGGTTTTCGTAACGATGACATTCTTTTTTCTGCCTGTTATATACAGCCACCCATTGTCATCGAGAAATCCCAGATCACCGGTATGAAACCATCCCTCTTTCAGGACTTCATCTGTTTTTTCGGGAAGATTGTAATATCCCATCATCACATTGGGGCCGGCATAAAGAATTTCCCCTATTTGATCCTCGTCTTGATCCACTATTTGAATGGCACCACTTTGAACACATAAGCCAACGGACCCCGCTTTTTTATAGGTATCCGAGAAGTCCGGTGTGCCACTGATTAAAGGAGAACACTCTGTCAGTCCATA
Source organism: uncultured Oscillospiraceae bacterium (assembly GCA_964450985.1). GTDB lineage: Bacteria > Bacillota > Clostridia > Peptostreptococcales > Anaerovoracaceae > JAAZGD01. Next base: position 3,557 of record CAYVFH010000035.1, read on the forward strand.
TCCCTGTAACACCTTCAGCCCCAAGTCTTCGAACCCTCGAATAACGTTGGGGTCGATGGGGGCGGCTCCGGATACAATCATGCGCAGATTTCCTCCAAATTTTTTGTGAACGGCCTTGAAAAGCCGACGGCTCATATCCAGTCCCATTCCTTTTAAACTCTTATTCCATTGGATAGCCTTGCGAAGAGTTTTTGCTTTTCCCGTTTTTTCGGCTTGTTTCCAGATTTTATCGTAAATCGATTCGAATATTAGGGGAACCCCTACCAAAATGGAAACTTTGGCTTCCTCCATATTCTTCGCAATATATTTCAGCCCTTCGCAAAATGCAATGGAACCCCCCGCATATAGAATCATGCCGGTGCCCATGGTGGATTCAAAGGTATGATGTATGGGCAAGATGGAAAGGGTACGGTCTGACTCATGTACCTTTACGATGCGACTACCGTCCAGAATGTTGGATACGATATTGTGATGATTTAACATCACACCTTTTGCAATATCTGTTGTCCCCGACGTGAAAAGAATCATTTTCATTTCATGGGGATCGATCTCTTCATCCAGGAAAGTGGTATTTCCTGTCTCCAACAAGGTCTTTCCATTCTCCAGCCAATCTATAAAAAGAATGCTTTCCGTTTCCTGATCCGGTTCTTTTTCGTAGGCCTTCATTTGAATTTTGTACTTTACGGGGAACTCTTTAAAGTAATGGCTATAAGCTTCTGTAAAGAACACCGCATCGCACATAGCGGTATTCATCAAATTATGAATCTCATTTTCATTCAATTCTTTGTCCAAAGGTACCGCAACTCCTACCCCATTTACTGTGGCATAGTATGCTACCATCCAGGAGTAGCAATTTTCTCCAATAATGGCAACTTTTTTGTCCTTCAAGCCCATATCCATCATCTGGGTTCCAAGAGCGTCAATATCCTCCTGAAATTTTCGATAGGTGATTTCTCGGTACGCACCTCCTTTTTCATCCTTCACCAGGAATGCCGTGTTATCTCCATAGAGCCGAGCGCTTTCCCGAATCATTTCCTTAAGGTGAGCGATAGGTCGTACCGGGTAGGTTTTGTTTTTCCCTTCCATGTTTTTTCTCCTCTAATCCTGGTTTTCTCCGGTGTAGTTTATGACCGGATTTCGCTTATGGTTTGTTCGTTTGTGAGCTCTTTCTATAACGGCCACATCTTTTTCTTCTCCTTGACCGGTTTTCATATAATGGTCGATGGCCTGATAGGTCACCCCCATCTCCAGCTCATCTGTTTGACCTTCATATAAGCCTGCTGATGGTGCTTTCTTTATGATGGAGTCGGGGGCTCCCAGGTATTCCAGTAAAGGGTATATTTCCGATGCGGCAAGGTCACTGATGGGGTTGAAATCATAGGCACCATCTCCCCACTTGGTGAAATATCCCATATACCTCTCACTGGCATTTCCCGTCCCTGCCACCAATCGCCCTTCTGACTGGCCGATTAAATATAGGGTGGTCATTCGTAACCGTGGTGCTATGTTGGCTATGGCTGCATCCGTACATTCACAAGCTTCTCCCACCAAGTCAACCATAACCCGCTTTGCCTGGGTCAAGTCGATGACACGGCTCTCAATTTGGAATGACTGCGCCAAAGCTCTTCCATCCTCCATATCCTCTCCGAAATTTCTTCTTGACTGACAGGGCATAATAATGCCCACCGTGTCGTCACAAGCCATTTTGCATAGGATACCCACCAAAGCACTATCTTTACCCCCACTATTTCCAAATATGATTCCCCTGGCCCCGCTGCTCTTCATGATTTCTTGAATCCAAGCAACTCTTTTGTTCACCTCTTTTTGCAAGTCCATCCTTCTATTTTCACTCATGGTATCTTTGCTTACTCCCTCCCTATTCATAATAATGAACCAGCCCCCCATATTTCTGGAAGCGATAAGTCCCCCGTCCTGTCTCTTCTACTTGGAACTCCATCTTGCTGTCCGGAGTTCTCTCCCGGTGGAGATCAATCTCCACTTCGTCCCCTGCATTCACCACTACCAGCAGCTCTCGGCTGCCATCTCTTCTTATGAATCCATATACTCCTTTTTCACCTATATAGGGAGCATACTCCAAGGCTCCAATATTTTCAATACTTGCCCTGAAATCTAAAATACGAGTGTATCGTCGATAAATTTCCTCATCCCTTTTATCCCGGTCATAGCAGCCACGGTTATAGGGTTCTTTTCCTCCTACATACCCTAATTCATCCCCATAATATATGCAGGGAATCCCCGGCATCAATGCCCACACCAATAGGGCAATTCCATGTCTATCTCGGGTTTCTTGCTCTCCCATGCTACCTTCCGATAAAGCCGTGAGGATTCTGGGAGTATCGTGGGTTCCCAGTATATTCATCAGCTGACGAAATGCACTCCTGGGATAGTTCTCCCATAATTTTTTTACCCGGTTGGCCATGATTTCTCCGTTGTGATGTTGAGTCAAATATTCCACCAAGGCATCCTTTAAGGGATAGTTCATCACGGAGTCCAACTGCTTGCCCTTAAAATACTGGCGTTTTACACCATAGGCCACTTTATTGGAAGCATCTTCCCACACTTCTCCCACAATGCAGCCATCTTCCCTTTCTTCTCGAATGGCTTTCGCCACCGCATCCAGAAACTCATCCGGCAATTCATCTGCCACATCCAGTCGAAAGCCGGAGGCTCCTGCCCTCATCCAAGTGCGAATCACCGAATGATCTCCCTTAGCCATGAACTCCATATAACTGGGCTCTGTTTCGTTTACTGCCGGTAAAGTGGGAATTCCCCACCAACTAGTATATTCCTCAGGATACTTTTGAAAAGAAAACCAAGGATAGTATGGAGACTCCTGGCTTTGGTATGCCCCCAAGTTGGGATATCTTCCTTCCTTGTTAAAATATCTGCTGTCGCTTCCTGTATGATTAAACACTCCATCCAAGAGTATGCGAATACCTCTCTCTTTGGCCTCTTTTACCAGATGATGGAAATCTTCGATGGTACCCAACATGGGGTCGATGGCCAAATAATCTGCAGTGTCATACCGGTGGTTGGAGTAGGCTTCAAAAATGGGATTCAAATAAATCACCGTCACACCCAAAGCCTTCAAATCCTCCAGCTTCGCAGTGATTCCCGGTATATTCCCTCCAAAAAACTCCTTGTTCCATGTACCGTCTTCAAAAGGACCTTCATGGGGAATCCCTCCCCAATCATCCCGCAAAATATAGTCCTTATTCATGGGAGGTATCGCCATACCGTGGTCTCTACAGAAGCGATCCGGAAAGATTTGATACATAACGCCCTCTTGCATCCACTCCAGTCCAGAAGACTGTTCCGCTTCCACTTCTTCTATCAACTGGCGATAAAGATGGTAATATGCCGCAGCACCGGTATCCCATGAAAAATTCCATGTCATGGCCTGCTGCTGCAAGTGCTTGAAAGACTCCTTGTCACGGTAAATATCCAAGGCTCTTTCCACCGCACGCCGCATTTCTCCTGTGCTCTTGCCTTCAAATAGAACCCCATTCCCTATTTTTTCTGTGGGATGAAATTCCATAATGCTGTCGGACAATCCCCCGGTTTTTCGAACAATGGGTGGGGTCCCATATCGAGCGGCAATCATTTGCGCCAATCCGCAGGGCTCACTCAAGGATGGCATGAGAAAAAAATCGGCTCCACTGTAAATTTCCCGTGCCAAAACTTCATCAAAGGCTAGCTGAATGGAAAATTGTTTCGGGTATTTCTTCGCTTTCTCCACAAAGAATTCTTCCATCTCCCCATTCCCTGACCCCAGCAAAACCAGCTGAATACCCAAATCCATCAATGAGCTCAGCCCCTCCATGACAAGGGAAATCCCTTTGTGATGATCCAGACGAGTCACCATGCCAATCAATGGGACCTCTGAATTCTGCGCTAGCCCAACTTTCTGCTGTAATTGTTTCTTGCACTCCTGCTTTATCTGAAGGTGGTCCTGGTCATAGGGGGCAGCTATCCACCGGTCTGTCGCCGGGTTATATTTTTTTTCGTCTATCCCATTCAATATTCCCGTAAGCTTATGGGCTTCTTCTCCTATGATTCCCTGGAGGCCCATTCCATATTCCGGGGTTTGAATTTCCTTTGCATAGGTGGGACTTACTGTGGTAAACCCATCGGAAGCAAGGATTCCTCCCTTCATGAGATTCACTTGCTCTTCATGAAGCAATAGGAACTCTCCTTCTTCTTCCATATCCAGTACATCCTTGAGGAAAGTAGGATGACAAATCCCCTGGTATTGAATATTATGGATGGTAAATACTGTTTTTATATGAGAGTACCCGCCCTTCTGCCCGTACCGGGTTTTCAATAAAACCGGCACCAGGGCAGTCTGCCAATCCGACAAATGGATGATGTCGGGTGCATAGTCTCCATGTCCCAGGAATTCCAAGACAGCCATACTAAAGAATGCAAACCGCTCCCCATCATCGTTATACCCATATAGATTGTCCCGGTCAAAGTAGTCCTCTCCTTGAACAAACCAGTAGTCCATATCCTCATGAGAAAGATGATGCACTCGACACTCTCTTTTTCTCCAACCCACAGATACTATAAATCGGGCCACCTCATTCATCTGGTGGCCATATGTTTTCTCAATGGAGCGGTAATAAGGGAGTATAACCTTCACTTCAATCTGACGGTCTTTCAATGCTCTTGGCAGAGCCTCTGCCACATCTCCCAAGCCTCCCGTTTTTGCAAAAGGAGCCCCTTCCGGGCTCACAAAAAGTACTTTCATAGACTCCTATACTATGGTGCTTTTTTCAATTAATAAGGGATACTTCTCATGGCCGATGACTTCTCGCCCTTCCCGTACAATCACATCTTTATCGGAGATTACATGTTCCACCCGGGCACCACTTTGAATATCCGTATTCTGCATAATAATGGAATGGCGCACCACCGCACCGGCTTCTACCCGAACACCTCGGGACAGAATGGAGTTTTCCACCGTTCCTTCAATCTTACAACCATCCGCAACGAGAGAATTTCTCACATAGCTTCCTTCTCGATAGAGGGTGGGCACACTGTCTTTTACCTTGGTAAATACCGGTTTTTCAAAAGCCTTTTCCCGATATGATTTTTTAAGAAAATTCATATTGGCTTGCATATATCCCTTCACATTGCTGATTTCGAAAAACTGTTGAGTGGTTTCCAATCCCTGCATTTTCAATGTGGCGGCCAACCGCTTAATCACATCCATGTAGAAATCTGTCAATCCAACAGAAACCGCATCCGCCACCAAGGTTTCCAACAAAGACTTCTTCATCACAAAAACATCCAAGCACCAGTTCACATCTTGCAAACGCACATCATCTTCATTAATATAGAGGTCATAGATTCGGCCATCCTTGTTGATTTTAATCACACCCACACCCCGGGGAACCGTCTTTCCGCCGTTCATGGACTTGGTATATAAAGCCGTCAAATCTGCCCCGCTTTGGATATGAGCATCGATGAGTTCCTGATAATCCAAATTGCACACGATAGAGCTTCCGGTCATAATCACATATTCCGCATGGGATTTCTTGATAGAATATAGATTTCGATATAAGGCATCCAGCATTCCTTTGTACTCACCATTGGTATGATCGGATCTGGAGAAAGGACTTAGGATTCTCATTCCCCCTATTTTGCGAGTCAAATCCCAATCCTTTCCAGAGCCCAAATGGTCCAACAAGGAATGATAGTTGCTATTGGTGATCACCGAAATGTCATAAATCCCGGAGTTTACAAAGCTTGAGAGAAGAAAGTCGATGATACGATACTTCCCGGCAACCGGCAAACTCGCCAAGGTACGAACTTTGGTCAATTCTCGCATAGCAGCTCGGTCACTATAGGAAAAAATGATTCCCAGAACATTATCCATGGTATACCTCCTTTCCTGCAAAAACCGTAATTCCCCCTTCTTCTTCTCCCGGGCTTGGTATATGTCCTACCACCTGATGAGGTGCCACAATGGCTTGTGGCATAATAATAGAGTATTCCACACGACTATGTTTCGAAATTCTGGCTCCCGGCATAACAATGGAGTTCAACACCACCGCCCCTTCTTCCACCACCACTCCTGGAAACAATATACTATGATCAATGGTGCCCTCCACAGTACACCCTTCCGTGATGAAGGAATTTTTTAAGTAAGCGGTATCCCCAATATAGTGGGGGGGCATCAGTGGATTACGAGAATATATTTTCCATCGGGGATCATCCAAATCGATCCCTTTATCTTTATCTAATATATCCATATTGGCTTCCCATAGGGACTGGATGGTTCCTACATCCTTCCAATATCCCTTATATGGGTATGCATACATTTTTTGACCTTCTTGTATCATCCGAGGGATAATGTTCTTCCCGAAATCCTTTTGGGAAGAAGGGTCCTTCTCATCCAGTTCCAGATACTCCCTCAGCTTTTTCCAGGTAAAAACATATACTCCCATTGATGCTAATGTACTTTCCGGCTTCGCAGGCTTCTCCTGAAAATCATAAATTCGAAGATCCTCTTTTACACTCATCACCCCGAAGCGGGAAGCTTCCTCCAAGGGAACATCGATGACGGCGATGGTGCAATCCGCATCTCTCTCCTTGTGGTATTCCAGCATCAGCCGATAGTTGGCCTTGTAAATATGGTCTCCGGATAAAATGAATACATATTCCGGATCATATAGTTCAATATAGTGGATGTTTTGATATATGGCATTGGCCGTACCCTTATACCACTCTCCTGCCTTTCCTTTCACATAGGGGGGCAAAATAGTAACTCCCCCATAGAGTCGATCCAAATCCCAAGGTTGGCCGCTTCCAATATATGCATTCAATTCCAAGGGCTGATACTGGGTCAATACCCCGATGGTATCCACTCCCGAATTCACACAATTAGACAGCGGAAAATCAATGATTCGATACTTCCCTCCAAATGGAACCGCTGGTTTGGCCACCGTATCCGTTAAAGTCCCCAATCGGCTTCCCTGACCGCCTGCCAATAGCATGGCTATGGATTCCTTCTTAGATATTGCAGACATTTACTCCACCTCCCTTGTTATAAACCCGGTGGTATATCCGGGGATGGTGA
>CAYVFH010000036.1:0-9804 GCA_964450985.1 uncultured Oscillospiraceae bacterium
GGATAAATATATTGTTTTCCACATGGGAAATAATTTTTAATTCCGGATGGTTGATGATGGCCTCCAGTTGAGGTAGACTGCCACACAAATCTGGATCATAGTGCTGATAAATTAAACGCTGTATCTGAGAAGGTTCCAGTCCCGTACGCAAAATCTTCAACATCACGTTGCTGAAATCATCTCGACTACCTCCGTCTATCAAGACCGCTTCCTCCCCCTCCACAATCAGATAAGGGTTGCAGTGAAGCCCTGCATTGGGGTCGGAATATCCGACCCAAAATATTCCTTCTGCAATATTTACCGGCTCTTTGTCAAACCCATTTACATTTTGACCCATTTTTTTCTCCATTCCTATTTGTTGCTTTGTCCTACTATTATGCCACATTTTCGTTGAAAATCCAATCTCTCTTTCCGGCTCTTATCCTTCTTTTGAACCATAAATAAATCTCTTGCTCCCCAATGTTTATGAGCAAGAGATCTTTTATCGCATATGATGAATCAATATCTTTCCCCCAGGGTGTCCGCAAACACGTCCGTCATGGTCTTTCTGCGACAATCCGGGCAAACCACCTGGGTGTCCCCGGTAGATGCCTTATAATGTTGCTCTGTCCCAACAATGGCCCCACAAACTTCACAACGGGCCCACTTGAACTTTTTGTTCCAAATGGTTCGACCCTCCTCCGTATCTTCCACTGTAATACAATGGGTGGGACAAAATCCGGCGCAACTGGCACATCCGATACAATTCTTTGCTTGAATACCATAGGGCGTATTTACTTCCTTTGTCACCCCGCGATGAATCGTAGAAATGGATGATGCTCCCAGCTTCTTACAAGCCTCCACACAAAGTCCGCATAATATACACTGGCCCTCCTTGGGCGCCAATTTCTCCTTTGGAACCACTTGATACCTCTCCATTAAAGATACTATGGCCGGATTTTCAGGAGCTTGGGCATAGAGCAATTGCAACAAAGTGTTTCGTACTTTCCTCAGGGTTTCCGACTCCGTTGTTACAACAAGACCTTCCTTAACTTTATAGGCACATGAGGCCACCATGAAGGTTCGTCCTTTTTCTTGGATCTCCACCATACATAGTCTGCATGAGTGAGTTGGCTCCGTAGCTTGGTTAAAACAAAGGCTAGGAATATATATACCTTCTCTTCGAGCCGCCAGTAGGATGGTATCTTCCGGTTTTGCCAAAACTTGCCTGCCATCAATTATGATATTCATGAAAACACCTCCCTACTCCACGTGAATGGCCCCAAAGGGGCACTTCACCTTGCAATTCCCACACCGAATACAAACATCTTGATGGATGATATACGGTTTCTTAAGTTCTCCCGTGATAGCAGAAGTTGGACAATGCTTGGCGCAAATTCCACATCCCTTACAGGCTTCCTCCAGGATGGTAAATCGGATCAATTCTTTACATGCACCGGCAGGGCACCGTTTTTGCACAATATGTTCCTCATACTCATCTCGAAAATAGTGTAAGGTGGATAGTACGGGATTTGCGGCCGTTCTCCCCAATTCACACAGGGATGCCTGAGTAGCCGTTATTGCCAGTTCTTCCAACAAATCCAAATCTTCCAGCTCCCCTTTGCCTTCGCAAATTCTAGCCAGAATGTCCAGCATATGACGAAGGCCCTCCCGACAGGGGGTGCACTTCCCACAAGATTCCTCCGACAAAAATTTTACGTAATATCTGGCCAAGTCTACCATACAAGTGGTTTCATCCATCACGATGATCCCCCCGCTACCCATCATGGACCCCTTCTCTTTTAATGTATCAAAATCAATGGGCAAATCCAGCAGGCTTTCCGGGATACACCCCCCGGAAGGTCCTCCGGTTTGAACTGCCTTGAAGGCCTTGCCAGCTGGAATCCCACCGCCGATTTGGTATACCAACTCTCGTAGGGTAATTCCCATGGGGACTTCTACCAATCCGGTTCGATTGACTTTACCCACCAAGGAGAACACCTTGGTGCCCTTACTACCCTTGGTTCCCATCTTCGCAAAGGTTTCTCCTCCATGGGTTAGGATATAGGGAATATTGGCTAAAGTTTCCACGTTATTCAAAACAGTGGGTTGGTCAAAAAGACCCTTTACCACAGAGCGTATATATTTTACACGAGGCTCTCCTACTTTTCCTTCAATGGATGCCATCAATGCCGAAGACTCTCCACACACAAATGCACCACCACCTCGAACGATTTCACAGTCAAAATCGAAGTCGCTACCCAAAATATTCTTCCCCAGGAATCCTTTCTTTCTGGCATCATCGATGGCTCGTTGCATATGATGCAAAGCCAATCCATATTCATCCCGGATGTATAGATATCCTTGCCGAGACCCTATGGCATATGCGCCAATAATCAGGCCTTCCAGTACGCTATGGGGGTCCCCCTCCATAATGCTTCGATCCATAAAAGCGCCGGGATCTCCCTCATCTCCATTGCACAACATATATTTCATATCGGAAGAAACTTCCAAACAGGATCTCCACTTTTTACCGGTGGGGAAACCGCCACCGCCTCGGCCTCTGATTCCGCTGATTTCTACCTGACGAATCACTGCATCCTGAGAAGCTTCTAGCGCATTCTGTAGTCCAATATAACCACCGGCTTTTATGTATTCTTCAATATTTCCCGGGTCAATCATGCCGGTATGCCGCAAAGCGATTTTATGTTGTGGCGCATAGAATGGATTCTCTTCTCGAGATCGCACCCTCTTACCCTGGTCATCTTGGTATAAGAGTCGCTCTACCGGAGTGTCTTCTAAGCTGTCTAAAATTTCTTCCACATCCTTCGGGGATACTTTGTAATAGGTAATGTGGTCTGGAAGAATGGTGACGATGGGTCCGTTTTCGCAAAATCCGTTACATCCCACCTTCTTGACATCCGAGATAACCCTAATATCTTTTCTTTCTCCCAGCTTTTCTCGGAACTCATCTACCACGAATTGGGATCCTTTGGCAAGGCATCCGGTTCCGCAACAAACCAGAATTTCCTTACTCATGGTTCTCCACCTCCTTTTTCGCTTGGTCAATGATCTCATCGGCTTGTCCGATTTGAACATTGCCATGGTATTCCTCTCCACAGATTACCACGGGGGCCATTGCACAAGATCCCACACAGTTTACCACTTCAATAGAAAACAACCCATCGGGTGTAGTCTCCCCTTCGTTAATTTGTAAGGCTCTTTTACACTCTTCCAATATCTGAGCACTTCCCCGGATATGGCAGGCCGTTCCATCACATACTTTGATGACAATCTTCCCCTTTTTCTTAAGACTTAATGCTTTATAAAAGGTTGCAATGGAAAAAAGCTCCGATACAGGAGTCCCCAAATACTGGGAGATGGCCATCAAACTGTTGGCCGATATGAAACCGTACTCCTTCTGGACACTCTGCAATATAGCCAAGGCATGCCGTTGTTCTTGAGGGTAGCCGTCTAATAGTTCTTGGATTCCCTTCTTGTTTTCTTCTTCCAATTCCATCCCTTCTTTCCGTTTCCCTATAACAACTCCAAATCATCCACCGGCTATTCGGGGGAATAATGATACCACGGCATCTTTCTGAACCAAGGAGTTTTTACCGTCCACAAAGTCAATGTTTCTCCCGTCGATTAAAAAAATCACATCGGGGTGAATGTCTTTCCCATCCGGGGATAACCATTGCTTTCTCATGGTCTCCCCATACCGCTCACTTAGCTTTCCAAGAAGCTCCAAAGCCGTCAAGGGCTCAAGGAGGAGTTTTTCCTCCTTGAGACCCGTGTCATTTCTGTAATACGCAAAATATCGAACAATCATACTACAACCCCAATTCAGACAGCTTCTCCTTCGTAGGTATGCTCTTTTCGTTCCATCCTCTGAGGCGATAATACTCTTCCAGCATCACATCCAACTCACAAACTTTGCCCTTGGCCGGTCCTTCCGGAAGGGGCTCCGTCAATAATCTAGGAGGTAAATTGTCATCTGCCCGAGTAAATCCCTGACTTAAATTATAGAGCTTTTCCATATTCCAGATTCGATCTCCGGTAGCCAGCAACTCTTCATCGGTCATATCCCAACCGGTAGCTGTTCTTACCATGTTTCCAATTTCAGCAAGTCCGATTCCAAAGGTAGTGAATAAACAAATACCGACCGAATCTACCACCGCCGTCAAATCCTGAAAAATCTTCAACATCTCTGCCTTACCATCGGTAACCAATGGATCTAATTTCATAGGAATGCCCAAAATTTCTGGAGATGTCAGATAGCCTCTCACATGACAACCCCCTCGATTGGATGTGGCATACTCCAAACCCATACCCTGAAGACTACGTCCATCATAGGCTGGCATTTCCTGTTTCTTCACCGACATGGACAATTCGGGAACTCCGTAGCTCTCGGCCATGCGGTAGGAACCCTCCGCCAACTTGTCTCCAAAGCCTTCCCGAAGAGCCGTTTTCGTCGCAAACTCTACAATGGCATCTGCATTTCCGAAGGCTAAGTTACCGCCCATTTCCTCCTTGGTTAACAGCCCTTTATCAAACATTTCCATGGCACAGGCAAAAGTAGAACCCAATGTGATGGGATCCATACCATATTCGTTACACAAGAAATTGACTCTGCAGATAGCCGCCAGATCATGGATTCCACAAGAAGATCCCAATGCCCAAGCGGCCTCATATTCCGGTCCCTCTCCCGCGGATTTATAGGGTCCGTCTTTGATTTTGGTCACTCGGCCACAAGCCATGGAACAACCAAAGCAGCCCTTATTTCGAACCAAGTACTTTTCTACCAGGGTTTCACCGGATATTTGATCCGCGTCGGGATCCACCGCTCCGTCTCTCCAATTATGCTTGGGAAGACCCCCGGAAGCATTGATGATATTCACCAATATTTCTGTTCCATAGGCGCCCAAACCGGCCCCCGTTACCGGATTTTCTTTCAACTTCTTACGAGCATCTATGCAAGCCGCCAAGAAACCTTCTTTGTCTGCAACCTTTATGCTGCCAGTTCCACGAGCCACTACGGCTTTCAGGTTTTTAGATCCCATAACGGCACCCAGACCTCCTCGCCCTGCTGCTCGATTTTTTTCGTTCATGATTCCCGCAAACAACACCTTGTTCTCACCTGCAGGACCGATACAACATACACGAGCATCCGGATCCGTCTCCTCAATCAGCTTGTCGGTGGTGACAAATACAGACTGTCCCCACAACTCCTCTGCGGATCGTAATTCCCCTTTTCCGTCTTTCACATAAAGGTACACCGGCTTCTCCGACTTTCCTTCGAATATCACTCCATCAAACCCTGCATATTTTAATTCCGGCCCAAATTCACCTCCGGAATTGGCACATCCAATGGTTCCGGTCAAGGGAGCTTTTGTAATCCACATTAAGCGACCAGCGCTGGTTGCAAACGTACCTGTTAAAGGACCTGTCATCAAAATCAACTTATTTTCCGGGGCAAACGCATCGGTGTCCTTGTCTACCTCATCCACATATATCTTCGTGCCGAGACCTCGACCTCCCAAATATTTTTTCACTAGAACGTCACTCAGATACTCTTCCGCTACGGTCCCTTCCGTTAAATTTACCCTTAACATTTTTCCAATCAAACCATACATGTTTTACACCTCCTCCCCAAATACTTCTTTGAATTTTTCAGCCAAATCCTTCCTCTTCACTAATGAAGAGGGATTGGCTTCTTTGTACTCGATGGCACCGGAGGGGCAAAACCTAGCACACTGAGGATCTCCGCCACAGAGATCACACTTAAATACCGCTTTCCCGTCAAAAGCCATGTTACCCAAAGGACAGGCGGAAATGCACATTTTACAACCTATACACTTCTTGTAATCAATGATTTTTGTCCCATCTTCATTCTCATAAATCGCCTGAACCGGACAAACTCTCATGCAAGGAGCATCCTCGCATTGGGTACACATAATGGGCACACTAATCATAGCCTTGTCGTAATGAATTACCGATACTGCCGAAAGCTGAGGGCTAAACTCCTCTGCCCTTGTAAAGGAGCATATCAGCTCACAGGTTCGACAGCTTATACACTTTTCGGGCTTCAACACTAATGTTTTACTCACTTAATCGGTCGGTAATAACCAACCTTCACCTCCTTTTTCACAAACATCCACCGCTAACTGCACTCTCTTACATTATCAAAGTATTGGCAAAATTCGTGCCAAATAAAAAAACCCTTGCATTGCAAGAGTTTTTCCTTGTATTTCCATAGGCCCCCAAAAACACGTTCCGTTATGGATCATATTTCGAAGAATTTACTGTTCTATTTTGGAACATTGTTCTATTTCGGAACTGTCAATTCCATAATGCTCCAGTTTTCGATACAAAGTATTCCTGCCGATTCCTAGAGCTTGTGCAGATTTTGTAATATTTCCACCATGGATTCCGATAATTTTTAAAATATGTGCACACTCCATATCCTCTAAACGCAGAATTGGCTTTCCCTCCAAGTAATGTACTCCCAATCCGTCACTGCCAGAAACTCCACTTCTCCGCAAACTCGGCTGGTTAACTTGATCCTTTAAAATAGGGGAACTCTTCAAAATGCGATCCGGCATGGACCCGGTATTCACAGTGAGCTCTATGAAATTCTCCAATTCTCTCACGTTGCCCGGCCAATCATATTGCATCATAATTTCCATATCTGCTTCTTTGATTTCTACTTTTTTCTTGTTCAGTCTTTTTGAAATTCGCTCCATAAAGAAGTCTGTCAACAAAGGAATGTCAGATTTTCTCTCTCGGATGGGCATCAAATGCACCGGCAGTACATTTAACCGATAATAAAGATCTTTTCGAAAATTTCCTTCTGCAATTTCTACTCTCAAATCCTTGTTGGTAGCTGAAATCACTCGCACGTCTACCACAATTTCTTTGTTGCTTCCCACACGACGCATAACCCCTTCTTCCAATACTCGAAGAAGTCCGATTTGCATATCCAGGGGCATCTCGCCAATTTCATCCAAGAAGATGGTTCCCCCTTCCGCTATTTGGAACTTACCCATTTGCCCGGAACTTTTCGAACCGGTAAAGGCGCCTCCTTCGTATCCAAACAACTCTGATTCGATAAGATTTCTCGGTATGGCTCCACAATTCAGGGCCACAAAAGGTTCTTCCCTACGGTCACTATAATTATGGATGGCCTGGGCAAAAAGTTCTTTGCCCGTGCCACTTTCCCCGGTAATCAACACATTGGAACGGCTGTCGGAAATCTTTTTTGCATATTGAATGGTTCTCTGAAAATCTTGATTTTCTCCAATGATTTTATCGAAGGTATAAATCGCTTTGTGGCCCATAATCTTGTTGGCTAACTTCCGAACCTGTTTCACTTCTTTGAACACCAGTACAATGTGAATCAGATTATGATTTGGATCTAATATCGGGTATAGGCTCACATTAAGCTGTCGCTTATTTTTTCTGGAATTCACAAAAACATCCTCGTCAGTAAAGTCTTTTCCCATAAATACTTGGGTTTTGATTTTATCCCAGTCCTCCACCAACTCCCACACTTTTTTTTGCATCATTTCATTAGAGGTGTAGCCAAACATATCCGCTACATTACGATTCACACTTCTGATATTTCCGGCCATATCCGTGGTTAAAATCCCATAATCCATGGAATCCATAATGGCTTCCGTAAAGGAATTGGCAAAGGCGAGCTTTTGAGTATATTCTTGAATATCCAGCATGTTTTCAATGGCATTGGCCGCCGCTACCACCATCCCCAATGTATGAAGATTGACACTTTGGCTATACCCCGTTAAATCGATGGTGCCAATAATATTGCCTTCCGAATCTCGAATGGGAGATGCCGAACATGTCCAGCGATGGTATGCGACAATGAAATGCTCTTGCCCAGACACTTGCAGGGGTCGTTGTTCCTCCAAAGCAGTGCCCATGGCGTTGGTACCAATGCTTCTTTCGTCCATGAAAGCTCCCGGTTGCATTTTATAAGACAAGGCTTCGCTTAAAATTTCTTCGTCACCCAAAATGCTTAAAATACAACCTTCCTCATCTGTCAGTAGGGAGAAAAAATTAGAGCCTTGTACAAAATCGTACAATTGCTTCACATACGGCTCAGCCGTGTCAATCAGTGTTCTTTTGGCTTCCAGTCGTTCCTTCAATACTGTCCCTGTCAAAATCTTTTCACTGTAAACACGTTCTTTTTCCACCCCATATGCAAGACATCGCTGATGTGATTCTGTGATATACTCCCTCATTGCATATTCTCCCCATCTAGCAGACCGTTGCTTTTCCTTGCTTTTCTATCTTTTATTATATCATAAACTCTCATTTTCCCTTAACCAACTCGATGGCTTCCTTACCGGTCAAATGATGAATGTCGATAGCCAAAATCAATGCGCCACTACAGTTATCCATTTCATACTGCTTTGATTCCTCCGGCTGATCTCCCGAATATTTTTCTACCAAAGCACGAAAACCCTCTTTGGTTTCTTCCCCCTCTACCATTCGAACTTCTCCAAAAGCAATGGCACTTCGGAAATAGCTGGTATACTCGGCGCTGACGATGGTGTCCTGATTAACTACCGTAAAAGAAACCTTCGAATGTCTTCGGAAAGCATCCATCTTATGGCCGCTTTTGGCGCTATGAAAGTAGATTTTCTCTCGATGGTATACATAACTAATGGGTACGCCATAAGGATAATCCTCATCTCCAAGACAGGATAAAATTCCGTTGGTTCCTTGCTCCAAAATAGCAGTCGTATCCCCTTCCGACAAAAGCTGTTTCTTCCTTCTCATTTCTCGAAACATCGTAATCCCTTTCTATCGTATATATAAAGAACTCCTCTAATAACCTTCCACTTATTCTATCACAAGACAAACACCATCTGAACCAAAAACATATATAATAAGGTTCCACCGCCAATACTGATTAAGGCATTCTCTTTCCAATAATGAAGCAATACAATGAGAAGTATGGATAAGGCCTCTGGGATTCCATGAGGATACACAAAAGGATTCACCTCTTTTAAGCAGTAAATCACCAGCAGCCCCATAGCCGCATAAGGAAGCACTCTTCCCAAATAGGAGAGATATCTATTCTCTCCCTTGGCCCGTTTCAATAATATAAACGGTAGGAACCGGGTAGTCACACTGGCCAATGTCACCATACCTAAGATTACCAAAGTCTGCCAAGGTGCCAGAATCATATCATCCCCTCCTTTTCTGGTTGATTCCTCTTTTCGTAACCCTTCCTGAGACCCGTCAGGACTAGTAAAATAGCCACCATAGAAGGAATAATGAAAGCAGATTTACCCACCAGTATCAAGCAAAGTAAGGAGCAGAGAAGCCCGGTGATGGCAGGCTGATGATCCCGTTGGCTTTTCCATTGTCCCACGAAAATGGTCACAAACAGAGCCGTCAGCACAAATTCCAGACCCTTTGTATTAAAGGTAATCATGCTTCCCAATAAGCCCCCCATAGCCGTTCCCGTCACCCAGTAGACATGGTGCAATAGGGTCACAAAGAATGCAAACCACTTGAAGTCCACTTCCTTGGGTGGTGTGGTAGCACATACAATCGAAAAGGTTTCATCACATAGCCCGAATATTAAATAAGGTTTGATTTTCGCCATATCGCGATACTTTTCGAACATAGAAATTCCATAGAAAAGATGTCGGGCATTCACCATCAGAGACATCAATAACGCATACACAGGATTAAAAGCCGTGGTAAGAAAAGTAATGGCCACATATTGGGCAGAACCGGCATAAGTCACTAAGCTAAATAATACAGCCCAACCAACCCCATAACCCTTGG
>CAYVFH010000037.1:0-9438 GCA_964450985.1 uncultured Oscillospiraceae bacterium
GGAAATTAAGGTCTGTGCTTTGAGAGTGGCCAAGTATATGGCGGAATCCGATGCTACTCCTAAGGTGGCGAAGGTCATCGAGAAGATAGTAAAAAATAATGGAAAGAACAATATCATTAGTGCCACCTATCTCAAGTATAAGATTTTACAAAGGCTGGGAGGTCATGAAGAACGTGCCAACGAATGCGAGTTGGTGTTGAGTCAATATTCCGAAGGAATTTCTAATGTTTTTCTTGAAAATTTGAAAGTGGATACTCCCTGGGTGGTGAAGGCAGTAAACATTGAACTGCTACTTGACAGCTTGAACCGGGGCAAGTCGGGAGAATTGCTGCATATTACCACCCACCTTTCCAACCTGCTCAAGGTGAGCGAAAAGGTGACAGTGAGGCATAGTGCAGGAAGAGCCTTACTCAAGGTGGTCGGATTGCTGCCCTTGGATGAACGAAATGAAGTGGTGATTGAACTGATGCGGGGATTAGAAATCGGAGAGTATCAGTTTTCCAAGTATATTCCGGAGTATTTGGGGGAAATGAGCCTTTATCTTCATCCCAACGAGTTGGACGAGTTTGTGAAGGAGCTCATCAAGCAAACGGAAAGCACCAATGATCGGATTAGTTCCGTAGCGTTAGATACGGTAGGAATTATGATTACGAAATACGGTGTCTATAAGGAGAGGTTTGGAGAGTCCCCAAAAGTGGTCGACACCAGGTTGGAACGATTGCTGGGCATTCTAATGAAAGGATTGTCCAATTATCGTGAGGTGGTCAGTCAAGAGGCTTTTGAAGTGGTGGGGCAATATGTGTTTGGAAGCCCGGACTTGACGTTGGAAGAAAAAGCCCGCATATTCCAAATTATTAATAAGAAGATGTTAACCTTGTTGTTGGATCAACAGGAATCCGAGTTGGCATTTTATAATAATGCCGCATCCCTGAACAACATATATCGATTTATTAAAGAATATCAATTTCATCATGGGGAGTTTCAAGTCGATCCTCTCATGAAGGCGGCTTTTTTCCCGGGTACTTTTGATCCCTTTTCATTAAGCCACAAAGCCATCGTGCGGGAAATTAGAGATTTGGGTTTCGAAGTTTACATGGCGCTGGATGAGTTTTCCTGGTCCAAAAAGACCCAGCCGAGAATGGTGAGACGGAAGATTATGTCTATGTCCGTGGCGGACGAAAGACATGTATATCTTTTCCCTGACTCCGTGCCAGTGAATCTGGCCAATGAACAGGATTTGGCTCGATTGAGAGAATTACTGCCCCACCAAGAAATATACGTGGTAGTAGGCAGTGACGTGGTGGTGAATGCCTCTTCTTATAAAAAACCGGCGACGGAAGGATCTATTCACAACTTCCATCATGTGGTATTTCGCAGGGAAAGCGCCTTGGAGGGCAAGTGTGAAGAGAAAAAACTAAGAGAGGCCTACAAAGATATTAAAGGGGAGGTGGTGGAGCTTAAATTGCCTCCTTATCTGGAGGATATCAGCTCTAGCCGAATTCGCGAAAACATCGACTACAATCGGGACATTTCCAATTTAATAGATAATGTGGCACAGAACTATATATATGATAACAGCTTGTATCTGAGAGAGCCTCAGTACAAGGTGATTATGCAGACCAAGGGAATCACCATTGAAGAGCGTACCGGCGGTAATCATCGATTGCTGAAGGAAATTGACAATGAGTTATTTCATAATAGCCCGGCATTGGCTAAACTACGGGAATACCTGGGTCAGAAGGAGACCCGCATTGTGGCAGTGCGGGATGGGGAGCATAATAGCCGTTTGGTGGCTGTAGGTGCTTATCAAAACATTGATAAGATTGATTTATATAACGAGTTCAAGGATTTGGAAACCACAGCGCATCTTCGGGAAAATGCTGCAGGAAAAATTGCTGTCATCAGCTGCCTATATTTTGTAGAGGATTCGGAAATTCGGGATTTGCCACAACTTTTGTTGACGGAGGTTTTGGCAACTTGTCTTCGGGATGACTTTGGATTTTGTGTATACCATCGAAGGCAAAGCGGCCCGTTGAACAAGAAGGTGCTCCAGGTGTTGGAGAGACAGGGATTTGTGAAAGCTCCGGCTAAAGAAGGTATGAATATCTATAAGGTGGATATGAAAGCGCCCATCAGCCTTTTGCAGAATATGGAAACCACCATCAAGGACCCTTTGAATCGAAATGAGCGTGTGCTGACGGTGATGGACAAGGCCCATCGAAATCTGCAGATGGCATTAACCAAGTTGTTCCCCGGAAACCTGGTAATCTCTTTCAATGCGGGAGTATTGCATCACAAGCTGGTAAAGATGATAACGGTGGACAATCAAGTTCCGGCAGAGCCTTCTCCGGAACGTCGGTTGGGTCCATATATGTGCGTGCCTTTCGGAAAGATTCTTCGAGTGGCTGCCGTGCCCAATACGGTAACAAAAACCTTGCATACTGACAAGGTTTTCGAACCGGATATTCAAAGTTTTACCATTCGGGAGTATCCCAACTACTCTCCTTTATTGCATCAGGTGAGGACTATTAAGTCTTTTGATCGAAGTGTGATTTTGGTTGACGATTTGCTTCATAAGGGATATCGAATTCGGGAATTAGACCCCTTGTTCAAAGCAGAAAATGTGAATGTTCGAAAGCTGGTGGTGGGCATTTTATCAGGTCGAGGAAAGGATTTGATGACTATCCAAAAAAGGAAAGTGGACAGTGCCTATTTCATCCCCAACTTACGGGCTTGGTTTGTGGAATCTTCCATATATCCATTTATTGGCGGGGATAGTGTGGCAAGAAAAGGCACAGAAAATGTTAGTGTTATCCCATCCATTAATTTGATCGAACCTTATGTAGCCCCTGGATTTTTAGGGCAAGCCGAAAAAGAGACCATATACCAATTTTCTTTGACTTGCCTGGAAAATGCAAGGGACATCCTGACGGTATGAAAAGAATCTGACTTTGAAACGTTTGGGAGAAGTGGTTATTTCATCTCGTTCACCGGATCAAGGCGACTGTTTATCTTACGATTTGAATTTAGCCCCCTCTGTTTACGTAGTCAACGATATTGAAAAATTAAAGAGGCTAAGAAACAGCTTAGTGTAGGTGGGAGCATGAGGAGACAGGGAAGGAGCCTATTTTGGCATTGATAACAGACTTGGCGAAGGGGGCTCTCCCTTTGAACCAATTAAGAAAACCCGATAAGAAACAGCAGGTGAATATCTTTGCTATGGGAGATGTGGGCAGCACCTTGTTATCCGGACTATTTCTCCTTGGTGGCGATTGGATTCATACCATCGGGATTTGGGATATGAATCCGGACTTAATATATAGATTAGAAACGGAATACCGTCAAATAAGTACTGCCACTCATAATCGCAACTTTCCTGAAGTGAAGGGGCTTTCCCGGGATGAATTTTTTCGGGGAGACGTTGCGGTTTTTTGTGCGTCAGCCAGTGTTCCGTCATTGGATTATATCAAGGAAGATGTTCGCATGATGCAGTGGAATCGGAATCGCACGTTGGTGGAAGAATGGGCAAAGAGAGGGGTTGCTTCCGGCTTTCGTGGGTGGATGGCTATTGTGTCGGACCCGGTAGATCTCCTTTGCAAGGCGGCATTTATGGCGGCCCGAGGAATGGATCCTTCCTGGGGGCCGGATAGAATCCGTGGATATGGATTGGGCGTAATGCACGGAAGAGGGTGCTATTATAGCCGATTGGACCCGCGATTTGGAAGCTATGAAAAGGAAGGCCGGGCTTTTGGGCCTCATGGCAAGGGACTGGTATTGGCCAACAGTGTGACCCGCTATGATGAAGAGGTATCCCTGGAGCTAACCCAAAAGGTGGTGGAGGCCAATTTGGTGGCCCGAGAGAAGGGATACAAACCCTTTATTGCTCCTGCCATTGCCTCGGGGGCATTGTCCATAATAGATACTTTGGCCGGCCAGTGGAATTATAGTGCGGTTTATCTGGGAAACCAACAGCAGAGTGCTTATTTTGGAATGCTGAATCGTTTGGGATCAGCAGGGACGGAAGTGGAATCTCTGAATTTACCGGAAGGGTTGTACCTTCGACTTCAACAGTCATATGAGGAGCTTTGCAGACGATATTAGAAAGGACCTTTCCATGGAGAAGCAGTGGTTAACCTTGATTTACCCAAAATGTCAAGAACCGGTTAAAACAAAAAGAATAAATGGAGTTCTGGAAAGTGCCTTATATCAGGTTTCCACTGAAGTGGTGGAAACTCTGGAGGAACTTACCCAATTGGACCTTTGTAATCGACGAATCCTATTTGCCATTTCATTAGGAGAATCCGGAGTGAACCTGGAGTGGTATCGAATGCTAAAATACATACGGGTGCAAAAGGATTGTTTGAAGGGCTCGGTTGCAGGGGTATTAGTAGATAGCAACAGCGAGTGGTATACCAAAGATTTGGCCCGCCATTTGGTGTTCAGCGCTAATATGGCGGGGTGTACCTTCATCGGGCGTCCGTTGGTAGAAGGGACTCGAACTCTGACGAATTTTAATGTGGTTGCTCAGAACCTTGATATGGGTAATTTGGAAGCCTATCAGACACAGGGAAAAGATTTGGTACAGAGAATCCTTACGTTTTCCCTTCCGTCCAACAAAACCCCCCGACTTCTCATGCTACATGCCGGCAATACGGAAAAATCAAACAGTCTCATGTTGTGGGAGTTGGTCAAAAAACAGTTATCCGGCATCCAAATCGAAGAAATATCTTTGCGAAATGGGGAACTGGTGGATTGTATCGGGTGTCCTTATCACACTTGTCTACATTACGGAGAGAAAAGCGCCTGCTTCTATGGCGGAGTTATGGTGGAGCAAGTTTACCCGGCTATTATTGGATGTGATGGATTGATGATGGTGTGCGCCAACTACAATGATGCCTTGGTGGCCAATATGACGGCTTTTATCAATCGATTAACGGCACCTTTCCGTATCCATGATTTTAGCAAGAAAATGGTATTTTCCATTGTGGTCTCCGGATATAGCGGCGGTGATTTGGTGGCGCAACAAATTATTAGCGGAATCAATATGAACAAGAGCTTTGTTCTACCGGCATCGTTTGCATTATTGGCTACGGCCAATGCCCCGGGGACGATATGGAAAGAAACTGACATTGAAAACAAGGCGAAAAATTTTGGCGAAAACATGAGATCCTATTTTCTGCAAGGGATCAACTAGGAGGAGAATTATGAAGTATAGAACCTTTTCAAAAACCGGCGAGGACATTTCTCAAATTGGATTTGGAACCATGAGAATGCCCACCCATGCAGATGGAACATTGGATCATCAAGAATCTATCCGCATGATTCGTGCCGCCATCGACCAAGGGGTGAATTATGTGGACACGGCATACATGTATCATGACGGAGAGAGCGAGATTGCGGTTGGAAAGGCATTAAAGGATGGGTACCGGGAGAAGGTGTTCCTGGCGGACAAGATGCCCATTTGGTTTGCAAAAAATCAAGAGGAGATGAAAGCCATTTTTGAAGAGCAGTTTCATCGTTTGGGTGTCGATGTTATCGATTTTTATTTGGTTCATAATATAACGGTGCCCATTTGGAAGCGGGCAAAGAAATATGGGCTAATGGAATTTTTAGAGGAAGAAAAGAAGAAGGGTAGGATTTGCCATATCGGGTTTTCCTTTCATGACGAGGTGGACTTTTTTGAGGAAGTGCTGAAGGAGTACCCTTGGGATTTTTGCCAAATTCAACTAAATTATATGGACCGGGATTTTCAGGCAGGAGTGAAAGGGCTGAAGATGGCAGCAGAGATGGGTATACCGGTCATTATCATGGAGCCTCTGAAAGGAGGCAAATTGACAGACCGTCTTCCGGACTCTGTGAAAGCATTATGGGACCAGGCTGAAGTGAAGCGAACACCAGCTGAATGGGCCCTGAGATGGGTGGCGGATTTCCCGGAGGTGCTGACCATTTTGTCCGGGGTGCACAGCATGGAGCAGCTGGAAGAAAATATGAAGATTTTGTCAGAGGCAGAGCCCAACACCCTGACGGAGAAAGAACAGGAAATTATTTCAAAGGCTGCTTTCCAATATAATCATCTCATTGAATATGCCTGCACCGGATGCAAGTATTGTCTACCTTGCCCGGTGAAGCTGGACATTCCCACTATCATTGATCTGTATAATCAGTACCATCTATACGAGGGGAATGAAAAGGTGCAAAGAGATTATGATATGTGGTTTGGCCAGACCCGACGAGCTTCTGCTTGCATTGCTTGTGGGCAATGCGAAGAGAAGTGCCCCCAGTCCTTGCCCATCATTGAGATCATGAAAAAAGCTTCCGCCTTATTTGACGGAAGCCAGGAGTAATTTCTGCTCTTATTTCTTTGCTTTGCCGGTAAGATGTTGGATATCGATGGCCACCACCAGGTATTGACCTCGACATTCTTCCATATACTTTTTCCCGTCTTCGATATAATCCGGGGAATACTTTTCCAGAATCAGCATGGAAGGCGCCATGATATCTTCTACGGTTTCCAGAATACGGGCTGTGCCAAAGGCGATGGCGCTAGCAAACTTGGTGCTGAAATCCGCTGGCAGGATGTCATCCTTCGCCACCACGCAGAAGGAAACCTTAGGATTATTTCGTAGTGCAGACAGCTTGTGCCCTTCCACATTTGAGCAGTGAAAATAGATGGTGCCATCTTCATAAACATAGCTAACGGGAACAGCATAAGGATAGCCGTCATCTCCCGCCACAGCCAAAACACCATGACTCTGGGAAGTAAGAATGCTAAGAGCCTCTTCTGGGGAAACAGCCTTGTCTTTTCTTCTCATTTCTCTGAACATTTGCACACCTCCATTGATGCGGTGAAGAAATTTATCTTTCACCTTTATTATTCTTGATAGAACTCAATAAAGTCAAGAAAATCTTCCATGTCATCTTGAATAAATTCATAAAGAACGGGATCTTTAAATTCAAAGCGTCCCAAGGGAATCAAAGAGCTACCCAGGGAGCTATAAGCTAAGTCCTCTTCCATGCGAGTCATGTTCTCTCGCACGTAAGAGCTGACCAGCAGTTGCCCATAGTCGGTAACGAAGTAGCAGCCAAAAACGTCGTCGTGCAGTTTAAAGAGGCGATTTTTTACATGGTTGTTGGTAGGATTGTATACCATAAATAGTTTTCCTTTATCGTAGGGTGTCATAAAGGCCTGATTGCTGATTTTTGGCATTTCTCCCAAAATCCCATTTTCTGATCCAAGAATTTGGTAACAGGTTACGTACTCTGTTCTGCTGAGCAACATGGCAGCTTCATAGGGAGTAACGGAAAATAGATTTTTTCGGTGGAAGGATCTCACTGCTCCTTCTGTATAATTCAACTCTGTGAGGGCGATATAGTATTGGTCATCCACATCCAGTAGCGATTCACACAGAAAAGCGTCTTGTACCTTTTCGATGGCATTCCGGGTGAGGGTGCAAGGAGACAATTCGGGAAACAAGTTCCACTCTATGTCTATGCCATGGGTTAGGTAGGTCAGAGGTGCTGGATCTTTGGCAAAAACTCGCATCAGAAAGTAATGAAGTGTTTCATAGGTAGTGGTGAGAGGAACGCATCTTTTTTTCAGCAGC
Organism: uncultured Oscillospiraceae bacterium; assembly: GCA_964450985.1. Taxonomy (GTDB): domain Bacteria; phylum Bacillota; class Clostridia; order Peptostreptococcales; family Anaerovoracaceae; genus JAAZGD01. Next base: position 7,605 of record CAYVFH010000037.1, read on the forward strand.
TCTTGTTCTTCCCCCGGGGACAGTTTCGCAGGAATGTTCAACAAGAATTGAAACTGATCCTGATTTTTAGGAGGGGATTTCTGGAGAAGTCCATGGCGCGTTACATATTCCTGCAGGAGAAAAATCGCTTCCTGTTCATTGATTTGGATTTTTTCGCCGCCCAAACCTCCCGTTAAATATGATTCCATGGGAGCCAATTGGCTGTTGTCGTTTCCGCGATAAGAGTGATACGTTTCCAGCCCATACTCTTCCGCGTCATAGTAGAAGAATTGGTGAAAATGTTCTTCCTTCTGGGATTGAAACCAGTGTATATATAATACTTCAACACCCATAAGCCGGGTGTTGGTAACATAGGCAGAAAGAAATTGATAAGGATCGGGATTTAGAGGGTCTCGACCTCCGCGGAGGATGCGAAACCGGTTCAATGTGTTGGTTTTCATATCTCGATTATATCTGATTCCTTCCATGTTGACAACGGAGGAAAAAGAAGCCATAATATTACTTGAAACTGAATAAGCCTTATCAAGAGTGGCTGAGGGAATAGGCCCCATGAAGCCCAGCAACCTGGATGTTGTCCAAGGTGCTAAATCCTACAGAGCGTGGTGCTCTGAAAGATGAGGAAGAGAATATGAAACTCCGCCTTTTCTTTCGAAAAGGCTTTTTCTTTTCCATCAATTAGAGCTCTGTGGAAGTAATGACACAAGGAAGAAAGTATGAGAAAGGAGTATGTATAATGCCGGCGCGTTATACCAGAGAAAAGAAATGAAAAGATTATTTACATCGGAATCGGTAACAGAAGGGCACCCCGATAAAATGTGCGACCAAATATCAGATGCCATATTGGATGCCATTTTTACGGAAGATCCTTATGGTCGTGTGGCAGCAGAAACCACCACCACTACTGGGTATGCCATGGTAATGGGAGAAATCAGTACCAGTTGTTATGTAGACATTCCCAAAATTGTGCGGGAAGTTATCTGTGATATCGGATACAATCGAAGCGAATATGGGTTTGATGGCAATACATGTGCGGTCCTTACTGCCATCGACGAGCAATCTGCAGATATTGCTATGGGAGTAGACCCCGGTGGAGCGGGGGACCAGGGAATCATGTTTGGATTTGCCTGCAATGAAACTCCGGAATTAATGCCCATGCCCATTAGTTTGGCTCATAAGTTGGCGTTAAAGCTAACTTGCGTTCGAAAAGAAGGCACATTGCCCTACTTGAGACCGGATGGAAAGACGCAAGTGACGGTAGAGTATGATGACCAAGGGGTGAAACGGGTGGATGCCGTTCTGGTTTCTTCGCAACATGATCCCGACGTTACCCAGGAACAAATCAAGGAAGACATCATCCGGGAAGTGATTCGAACCACGATTCCGGAAGAATTGCTGGATGAAAATACAAAGTTCTATGTGAATCCCACTGGCCGATTTGTGGTAGGAGGTCCTCACGGGGATTCTGGTTTAACGGGCAGAAAAATTATTGTGGATACTTATGGCGGTTATGCACGCCATGGTGGAGGGGCATTTTCCGGAAAAGATCCCACAAAAGTGGACCGTTCCGCAACGTATGCAGCGAGACATGTTGCCAAAAATTTAGTGGCGGCAGGTTTGGCGGAGAAGGTGGAGCTTCAGCTGGCATACGCCATTGGTGTAGCGCAGCCGGTTTCCATACTGGTAGACAGCTTTGGAACGGGGAAGCTGTCGGATGAAGATTTAGCGTTATTGGTGCAAGAAACCTTTGATTTGACGCCTGCGGGAATTATCCGGTCCCTGGAGCTAAGAAAGCCCATCTATCGTCAGGTAGCAGCCTATGGTCACTTTGGCCGAA
>CAYVFH010000038.1:0-9350 GCA_964450985.1 uncultured Oscillospiraceae bacterium
GATCGATAATCCCCACAAAGCTGTCTTCACTTCCGATGGGCAGTTGGACGGGGACTGCATTGGCTTTTAGTCTGTCTTTCACCATCTGAACCACCCGCTGGAAATCGGCGCCCATGATGTCCATCTTATTGACGAAGATGATTCGTGGTACTCCATATTTCTCTGCTTGTCTCCATACGGTTTCCGACTGGGGTTCCACACCGCCCTTCGCACAGAGAACGGTGACGGCGCCATCTAAAACTCGCAAGGAACGCTCTACCTCAACGGTAAAATCCACATGCCCGGGTGTGTCGATGATATTAATTCGATGATCCTTCCACTGTGCAGTGGTGGCGGCAGAGGTAATGGTAATACCGCGTTCTTGCTCCTGCTGCATCCAGTCCATGGTGGCAGCGCCTTCATGGGTTTCTCCCATTTTATGGGTTCTTCCGGTATAGAACAGGATCCGCTCTGTAGTTGTTGTTTTTCCAGCATCAATGTGTGCCATTATGCCGATATTTCTGGTTCGCTCAAGCGGGAACTGTCTTGGCATATTTCATTCCTCCTTCCTTTCTTATTGGCCTTGCTCCTACCAACGGTAGTGTGCAAAAGCTCTGTTGGCTTCCGCCATTTTGTGAGTGTCTTCTTTTTTCTTGACCGATCCGCCCATTCCATTGGCCGCATCCATCAATTCTTTTGCCAGGCGTTCCGCCATGGTCTTTTCTCCTCGAGCCTTGGTGTACTTGGTCAACCATCTTAGGCCCAGAGTCTGTTTTCGTTCCGCTCTTACTTCGATGGGAACCTGGTAGTTGGCACCACCTACTCGGCGAGCCTTTACTTCTACCTGAGGCATGATGTTCATCATGGCCTTCTCAAATACTTCCAGCGGGTTGTTGCCGGTGGCCTTGTTGATCATGTCAAATGCATCATACACAATGGCCTGAGCGGTACCCTTTTTACCGTCTAGCATAATGCTGTTGATGAGCTTCGCCACCACAACACTACCGTATACTGGATCTGGAAGTACTTCTCTTTTTGGTACATTACCTTTTCTTGGCACTTCTCTTCCCTCCTCACAAGCAAGATTTCAGAATCATCCTATCTCAGAATCATCCGTCCTCTTATGTGATTTCTTCACCTTTGGGTTTCCCCAAACGATTACTCTCCCTCAACCAGTGCAAATAAATTTAGTCAGGGAGTCTTCCGGTACTCGACACCATCAAATGGGTGCCGTGTGTGCCCAGGTCTATATTATATATAGGAAGGGGCACTGACATACTGTCTTTCCCGAAATTACTTATTCTTATTTGGCCTTCGGTCTCTTGGATCCATATTTGGAACGAGCCTGGGCACGATTGGCAACACCGGAAGTATCCAACGTCCCGCGAACGATATGGTATCGTACACCGGGAAGGTCCTTCACACGGCCGCCACGAATCAATACTACACTATGCTCCTGAAGATTGTGACCAATCCCGGGGATATATGCAGTCACTTCGATTCCGTTGGTAAGACGAACTCTGGCAACCTTTCTGAGCGCCGAATTCGGCTTCTTCGGGGTTACGGTCTTTACAGAAGTGCAAACGCCTCTCTTTTGGGGAGAGTTAATATCTGTTGGAACTCTTCGAATGGAGTTCATTCCCTTTCCCAAAGCAGGAGCCTTTTCCTTCTTTTCAAAACTGGTTCTGCCTTCCCGTACTAGTTGATTGATTGTTGGCATGTGATTCTCCTTTCTTTTCCATAATTTCAACATGAAATCATAGATCATATTTATTTAAAACCTTCAAAAGGTCTTAAAAACCAACGTTCAGTATATCATTGTAAATGTTAGAATGTCAACGAAAATCCTACTCGTCCGCTTCCACTTCCATCATTTTTGTGGTGTCCAGATCGTTGATGCCCTCCATGCCGGCAATTTCGGCATAATCTTCTTCCTCTTCCATGGAAAGCATTTGCTCATAAGACTCCATTAACTCCGTATTTACACCGTAGTCCACAGAGATGCCCTTGTATCGCTTCATGCCGGTTCCTGCCGGAATCAGTTTTCCGATGATGACGTTTTCTTTCAAGCCCAGCAGTCGATCCGTCTTTCCTTTAATGGCAGCATCCGTTAACACTCGCGTGGTCTCCTGGAAGGATGCGGCAGATAGGAAGGAATTGGTGGCCAAGGATGCCTTGGTGATTCCCAAAAGAATTCTCTTGGCTTCGCAAGGCTCGCCCCCTTGGGATATGGCTTCTTCGTTGGCTGCCTCTACCTCCAACTTCCCGTACAGAGCTCCCGGTAGCAAGTCGGTGTCACCTGCATTTTCAATCTTGAACTTAGACAGCATCTGGCTGACTATAACCTCCACGTGCTTGTCATTGATGTCAACACCTTGCTGCTTGTACACTCGCTGTACTTCCTTGAGAAGATACTGGTAAACACCTTCTTCCCCTTTTAGACGCAAGATGTCATGAGGATTTAGTGGACCTTTGGAGATGTTCTCTCCCGCCAGCACATAGTCGCCCTTCTTCACATTCAATCTGGCTCCGTAAGGAATGGTGTAAGTTCTCTCTTCTGTACCGGTTATGACTACTTCTGTTTTGTTGTCCTGGGTCACAGAAATATCCGTTACCGTACCATCGGCTTCGCAGATTTCCGCCAAACCTTTTGGCTTTCTGGCCTCAAACAATTCCTCTACTCTGGGAAGACCCTGGGTGATGTCAGAGCCGGCAACGCCTCCGGTATGGAAGGTACGCATGGTTAACTGGGTTCCCGGTTCTCCAATGGACTGGGCTGCGGTAATTCCAACCGCTTCTCCAATATTCACCGGTTCTCCCGTCGCCAGGTTTCGACCATAGCACTTGGCACAAATTCCTGCTGTGGAATGACAAGTCATAACGGAACGTATGGCCACAGCATCAATGCCACATGCTTCGATGCGAGCCGCTGCTCCCTCCGAAATCTCCTGGTTTTGCTCCACTATCAGTTCTCCCGTTTCCGGATCTAAAATATCCAGAAGCGAGGTTCTTCCCACGATTCGCAATCGCAGTGGTTCGATGATTTCTTTTCCATCGGTGAAAGCTCTTACCTGTATTCCCTCATCGGTGCCGCAGTCTGTCTCTCGAACAATGACATTATGGGATACATCCACCAAACGACGGGTCAAATAACCGGAGTCCGCCGTTCGAAGCGCGGTGTCTGCCAATCCCTTTCGGGCACCATTGGTAGAAATAAAGTATTCCAATACAGACAAACCTTCCCGGAAGTTGGCCTTGATGGGAATTTCTATAGTTTTACCCACCGCATTGGCCATCAATCCCCGCATACCGCCAATCTGACGAATTTGGTTCTTGGACCCTCTGGCTCCGGAGTGGGCCATGATATATAAGTTATTCATGGTGCCCAGGGAGTTCATCAAGGCATCCGCTACATCGTCGGTGGTCTTGTTCCAGATTTCAATAACCTTCTGGTATCTTTCCTGATTGCTTACCAATCCTTTCCGGTAAGCATCTTCATATTTCTCGACTTGTCGTTCTGATTCATCGATAATATCAAACTTGTTCTCTGGAATTTCCATGTCGGAAATGCTGATAGTAATGGCGCCTACTGTAGAATAATGGAATCCCGTGTCCTTAATGTAATCCAGCATAATAGCTGTTCCGGTATTTCCATGAATTCGATAGCAGTTCTCGATAATCTGCCCCAGCTCTTTTTTCTTGCACAGGAAATCCACTTCCAACGAATAGGGGTCTTTGCTTCGATCCACATACCCCAAATCTTGTGGTAAACCCATATTGAATATGAATCGACCTACTGTGGACTCCACCAGCTTTCCACGAGTATCCTCCGGTCCGGCAAAACGGCGCACCTTAACTCTTGCATGAAGTCCCACCACTTGATTGTGGTATGCCATCAGCATTTCGTTAATATCCGTGAACACCTTTCCATCTCCCCGCTCCGCGATGGTGTCTCTATCATCCACTCCCGGATGGGTCAGATAATAGGTGCCCAAAATCATATCTTGGGTCGGTGTGGTAATGGGAGAGCCATCCTTGGGTGCCAAAATGTTATTGACAGAAAGCATCAAGAAACGAGCCTCCGCCTGGGCCTCTACCGATAGAGGAAGATGGACCGCCATCTGGTCTCCATCGAAGTCTGCATTATATGCCGTACATACCAGGGGATGTAGCTTGATGGCTTTTCCTTCCACCAACACCGGCTCAAAAGCCTGGATGCCCAGTCTATGCAAGGTGGGGGCACGGTTCAACAATACCGGATGTTCCTGAATAATCTCGTCCAGAACGTCCCAAACTTCGGTACGCACCTTTTCTACCATACGTTTTGCGCTCTTGATGTTGTGGGCCATGCCGTCTTCCACCAAACGTTTCATGATGAAAGGTTTGAATAGCTCCAATGCCATCTTCTTCGGAAGACCACACTGATAGAACTTCAGCTCCGGACCCACTACAATAACGCTTCTTCCGGAGTAGTCCACTCGTTTTCCCAACAAGTTCTGTCGGAAACGACCTTGTTTTCCCTTCAGCATATCGGACAAGGATTTCAAAGGACGGGAACCGGGGCCCGTTACAGGACGGCCTCTTCTCCCGTTATCAATCAGCGCATCCACAGATTCCTGCAGCATACGTTTTTCATTTCGCACAATAATATCCGGAGCACCCAGCTCCAATAACTTGTTCAATCGGTTGTTTCGATTAATCACCCTTCGATAAAGATCATTTAAATCGGAGGTGGCAAATCGTCCGCCATCCAGTTGAACCATAGGACGAAGGTCCGGAGGAATCACCGGAATCACTTCCAGTACCATCCATTCCGGCTTATTATTGGAAAGACGCAAAGCCTCTACCACTTCCAATCGACGAACGATTCGGACCTTCTTTTGTCCGGTGGCATCCTTCAGCTTTTCCCTCATGTCCTTGCTCAACTCTTCCAAATCAATGTTGGCCAACAGTTCACGTACTGCCTGCGCCCCCATGGCTGCTCGGAAGGTGATATCCGGATCATTCTTTGCTTCCCGATACTGTTGCTCGCTAAGCACTTCCTTGTACTCAAAGCCGGAAGTACCTGCATCCAGAACCACATAGGAAGCAAAGTACAATATCTTCTCCAGATTTCTGGGGGACATATCCAACACCAATCCCATTCGGGACGGAATCCCCTTGAAATACCAAATATGAGAAACCGGGGCCGCCAACTTAATGTGACCCATTCTTTCCCGACGAACCTTAGCTTTGGTAACTTCTACGCCACAGCGGTCGCAAATAATCCCCTTGTATCGGATCCGTTTGTACTTACCACAATGGCATTCCCAGTCCTTGGTGGGGCCAAATATCTTTTCGCAGAACAACCCATCCTTTTCCGGCTTTAAGGTCCGGTAATTGATGGTTTCCGGCTTGGTTACTTCTCCGTGAGACCAGCTCATAATCTTTTCCGTCGAGGCTAACCCGATCTGCAAGGATTCAAAATTGTTCAATTCATAGTTTGCGTTGTTTTGTTCGCTCAAGGAGTATCTCCCCTTTCCTTACTCTTCATCCACTAACTCGTCTTCCTCGTCCTCTATGTCTACCTCGTCGTCATCCGGCGCGGTGGGAAGGTCATCCACCTCGTCCTCCGGTTCGGCTATCATATTCAGATCTCCTTCAAATCGAGCGATACCTTCCAGCTCCACACTCTCTTTGATCTCAATCTCCCGATCATCATCGGAAAGGACACGGACATCCAGTCCCAGGGACTGCATTTCCTTGATTAAAACCTTGAAGGATTCCGGGATGCCCGGCTCGGGGATATTCTCCCCTTTTACGATGGCCTCATAAGTTTTCACACGGCCCACAATATCATCGGATTTCACCGTAAGAATTTCTTGCAAGGTATAGGCCGCACCGTAAGCTTCCAAAGCCCATACTTCCATCTCCCCGAATCGTTGGCCGCCGAATTGGGCTTTTCCTCCCAAAGGCTGCTGAGTCACCAGGGAATAAGGACCGGTGCTTCTGGCATGAATCTTATCATCTACCAGATGGTGCAATTTCAACATATACATATATCCAACCGTCACCGGATTATCAAAATATTCACCGGTACGACCGTCGCGGAGACCCACTTTACCACTTTCAGGGAAGCCGGATTCCACCATTAAGTCCAGAATATCCATTTCGCTGGCCCCATCAAATACCGGTGTGGAAATATACCAGTCCCGATACTTGGATACCAGTCCCAAATGGACCTCCAGTACTTGTCCTACATTCATTCGAGAAGGAACTCCCAGCGGATTCAACATAACCTCCAATGAACGTCCATCTTCCATGAACGGCATATCTTCTTCCGGAAGAATTCTGGAAATTACACCTTTATTTCCATGGCGTCCCGCCATTTTATCTCCCACGGAAATTTTTCGCTTGGTAGCCACATAGCAGCGAACCAGCTTGTTAACTCCCGGAGGCAACTCGTCCCCATTCTCTCGGGAGAAGATTCGTACATCTACCACAATCCCCGTCTCCCCATGAGGTACTCTTAACGAAGTATCCCGTACTTCCCGGGCTTTCTCGCCAAAGATGGCTCTAAGCAAACGTTCTTCTGCCGTCAGCTCCGTTTCTCCCTTTGGGGTTACCTTGCCCACCAAAATGTCAGAAGATGTAACCTCTGCACCGATTCGGACAATTCCCTCTTCATCCAGGTCCTTCAATGCATCCTCGGAAACATTGGGAATATCCCGAGTGATTTCTTCCGGCCCCAGCTTGGTATCTCTGGCTTCCGACTCATATTCCTCAATATGAATGGAAGACAGGGTGTCATTCATAATCAGCCGCTCGTTCAAAACGATGGCATCTTCATAATTGTAGCCTTCCCAGGTCATGAATCCCACCAGGAGATTCTTCCCCAAAGCGATTTCACCACAGTCAGTGGATGGCCCGTCGGCAATCACCTCGCCGGCAGCAATTTTTTCTCCGGTGAAAACAATGGGCTTTTGATTGATGGAAGTACCCTGGTTGCTTCGTTTGAACTTCAGCATGGTGTACTCATCTTCGCCCTGGCCGTCCTCTCTCTTGATAATAATTCGCTTGGCATCCACATACTTGACACGGCCACTGTTTTTGGCCAATATCACTACGCCAGAGTCACAAGCCGCCTTATATTCCATTCCAGTGGCTACGATTGGGGCTTCGGTAATCATCAAAGGAACCGCCTGCCTCTGCATGTTGGATCCCATCAGAGCCCGGTTGGCATCGTCGTTTTCCAGGAAAGGAATCATGGCAGTTGCCACAGATACTACCTGCTTCGGAGATACGTCCATGTAATCAATATTTTCTCTGGCTACCAAATCGATTTCTCCACCAGCCCCTCGGGATGCCACTTTGAAATTCACAAAATGGCCTTTGGAATCCAAAGGTTCGTTGGCTTGGGCGATAATCATCATTTCTTCTTCATCCGCAGTCAAGTACTCGATTTTGTTGGTAACCCGTCCGGTTCCTTTTTCTACCAAGCGATAGGGTGTTTCAATGAATCCATATTCATTGACTCTTCCATAAGTAGTCAAAGAACCAATCAGTCCAATGTTGGGACCTTCCGGTGTTTCAATGGGACACATTCTACCGTAGTGGGAATAATGTACATCACGTACCTCAAATCCGGCTCTCTCTCGTGATAATCCACCGGGACCCAGAGCGGAAAGTCTTCTTTTATGAGTCAACTCTGCCAAGGGATTGGTTTGATCCATGAATTGGGATAGCTGAGAGGACCCGAAAAACTCCTTGATGGCGGCCGTCACCGGCCGAATATTCATCAAAGCCTGAGGGGTAGTCACCTCAATGTCTTGAATGGTCATGCGTTCTTTTACCACTCGTTCCATTCGGGCCAGTCCGATACGAAATTGATTTTGCAGCAATTCTCCTACTGTTCGTAACCGTCGATTGCCCAGATGGTCAATATCATCTACATTGCCCACGCCATAGCTTAAGTTCAGCACGTAAGAAAGAGAGGCAATGATATCATCAATGATGATATGCTTGGGAGAAAGTTCATTCTTTCTCGCCATCAAGGCCTCTGGTAAATCCTTCTTCTTCGTGGCATCCAGAATCTCTTTCAAAACCGGATAATATACTTTGGAAGGAAGTTTGATCTCTTCTCCCGTCACTTTCACATATTTTTTCAGCTCCACAAAATGATTGCCGATGACCTTGGTCTTCTGCTCTTCATCCTGCTTACCTCGAACCCACATGGACTTGACTCCGGCATTTTCAATGGCAAACCCCAGTTCACGGGTAATAAAATCCCCATTGGATGCCAAAACTTCTCCCGTATTGGGATCAAAAACATCCTCCGCAGCCTTGCAACCGATAATTCGGTTGGAAAGACCCAGTTTCTTGTTGTATTTGTAACGGCCAACCTTGGCCAGATCATATCTCTTGGGATCAAAAAATAGAGAATCCAACAAAGAACGAGCGCTCTCCACCGTGGGTGGTTCTCCCGGCCTTTGCTTTCGATATATCTCTTTCAGTCCTTCTTCGTAGGTCTCCGTGGTATCCTTTTCCAGCGTCTTCAAGAGCCTGGGGTCTTCCCCGAATATCTCAATAATCTCCTGATCCGTTCCAATCCCCAGTGCACGAAGCAGAGTGGTGGCGGGTTGCTTTCGAGTTCGGTCTACCCGGACTGAAATCACTTCATTGGAATCTGTTTCATACTCCAACCAGGCCCCTCTATTTGGGATTACCGTGGTGGAAAATAATTTTTTATTGGACTTGTCCACGGTCATGGCATAGTATGGACCGGGACTTCGAACCAGCTGGGTTACTACCACTCGCTCGGCTCCGTTATATATAAAGGTACCTTTTTCCGTCATCAGCGGGAAATCTCCCATGAAGACTTCTTGCTCTTTTACTTCCCCGGTATCTTTGTTTACCAGACGAACCTTGACTTTCAGGGGCGCCGCAAAGGTGACATCTCTTTCCTTACACTCTTCCTGTTCGTACTTGGGCGGATCATTTAGCGAATAATCGATAAACTCCAGCACCAGATTTCCTGCGTAATCTTTGATTGGGGAAATATCCTCAAACACCTCTTTCAATCCTTCATTGATGAACCAATCGTACGATTCTCTCTGGATTTCAATAAGATTCGGCATCTCCGCAACTTCGTTAATTTTTGAATAACTCATACGAGTTCTTCGACCAAATTCAACGGGTTTCGGCATTTTCATCACTCCTTAAAAATTAAAGAAACTACTTTTCATGGCAATGTACTATGATATTACAAACTCGTCAAGTTGTCAAGCCATTTTCATGGGCAGCCAGGGCCAATTGATCCTCGTTATATACGGTAAATCCAGCATTTCGAAGATATTCTACCGCCATTCCCTGCCCCGGAATTTTCGTTCCGG
>CAYVFH010000039.1:0-1317 GCA_964450985.1 uncultured Oscillospiraceae bacterium
CGTTTGAACTGTTCATATTAACCTTTGCCCCTAGGAATGATTGAATAGGATCAAAAATAACAAGCTTGGCAGAATGCTCTTTAATTAGAGCCCTGAGCTTCTCAGTCTGCGATAATTGGAAACCCCCTTGATAGATATAAATGTTGTCGAGATTCCCCCCGGCTAATTCAACTCGTTTTTTAATAATAAAATCATCGTCCTCGAAACCAAAGAAAATGCAATTACCATATTCTACCAGTTGGCCGGGCATATTGAATGGTTGCTCGTCATTACTAACGGCAGCCATAATTCCGCACGTGAGGTACGTCTTGCCTGTGCCGGAATCGGCCCTTATAATAGAAATGTTGTTTGCCGGGATGTATGGCTCCCAAAGGAACTTCACCTCACCATCTTTGACTTCGGATAGTTTTACAATACCTTTTCCCATGTTTTGCCCCTATCTTCTCAATGCTGTTTCTACATTTTCTTGTTTTGTGTTTTCAATTGTTCCTGTTTGCAAAAGTGCCAACAAGACGTTATAATTAATCAATCGCTTCTTGCCGATTCGGACGCATGGGAGTTGGCCTGTCAAAACTAGCTCCCGGATTGCGTTCCGGCTTATCCCTAAACCATCTTCAATGGTTTTCTCGTAAGTCCGGTCTAATGGATCCATAACCCTTCTCAATTTAATCACCTTCTTTGTTTTTTTATTGTTTCAACAATCTCTAAAATCTCTTTTTTTTGTTCCGATGTTAATTCTCTTCGAAGCATCCTCGATAGGGAACTTTCTTGTCTACCCATCGCATCCGCAATCTGATACCATTTAACTCCGGATTTAAGTACTGCTGTTCTTAGGTCGATATTTTTGGGCATGTTGTTTCTCCTTCCTAGCTACTTTTTGTAGCTATTTTTTTTAATTACCTGTTGACACCCTAGTGATTGAATGGTACATTGTTAGTAGGTAATTAATTTAAGATTAACCTTAGTGATAGTATATCATTGAAATTGCGAAAGTGTCTAGCGATACACATCGAAAAATAGCCATTGTTAGCCAATAAGTATTAACAGGATAAAAATATATAATAATTAGTGAAATAATAACAGAAAGGTGATGTAATGAAAAAGAGGAAAGACCCATTAGAAATAGAAAGAGGGAAAATATTTAAGAGATTAAGGGAAGAGACTGCTAAAGATGGTGGAAGTCCTATATCCCAAAGGGAACTGGCGGAGAAACTTCATATTGCATATTCCGGGATAAGCAATTTAGAGAATGGAAAAAGAGATCCATCATTAGTTGAAGCAAGAGCCTACCATGATTATTTCAATGTTCCATTAGAC
>CAYVFH010000039.1:1388-9319 GCA_964450985.1 uncultured Oscillospiraceae bacterium
GGCAATAGGAGGAGAATTAGGCTTATCAGATGAAGCTATCAGAACTTTGAAGCTTTACCATTCAACGGACAAAGAAAATACTTTTACACGAACCGTAAACAAGTTATTAGAAGACAAAGATTTGCTTGATAAAATCAGGTATTACTTATGGTATGAAATAAGAGCCGAATGGCAAATGGAAGACGGAAAACCTTTGTTGCCGCTAGATTTCTACCCTAAACATCAAAACAAGACAGGAAACGAGGCAGAGCCGGACAAGTATGTTCATTTAATGGAAAAGGAAGATATACAGAGAATCAGCATACTGGTTATTCAAAATGAGATAGAAAGACTCAAAGCGGAGATAGACAAGCAATAAAAAGGTCATAACCTGCCAATAGGGGAAGAGGTTATTCAGATGTATGCCTTAGACAGTAAGATTGGCGTAAAGGATCTCCGAGAGAAGATACAAAAGGAATTGGCGAAAGGGTAGACTTAACATCTGTCAGAAATCTGACAAAAGTTATAAAGCCAGTTATTGCAGACCGGGCAAAAGAAAACCTTGCAACACACACAACGGACGGTTATCAGGGTTGTCAGATATCTGACAAGGCTGTTGATACAAAGAAAGAAACTGTCAAGCAATAAAGCTTTACATATAAAAAGAAGTTAATAGACCATAATGGGTAGAGCTGCACCCTTTATGAATATATGTTTTTAGAGTAATTGAAAGGAGAAAGAAAATGGAAAAGAATTATGAAGAGTTTGAAATTGATGGAGCATTGTTAAGGATGGAAAATGCTCATGGCTTGTTAGGGATGGCTATAGGAGATTATGACATCGGAGCAGAGTCTTTAGACCCATATCTAGCGATTGCCTTTATTCGAGGTGAAATTGAGAAAGACTCACCGAAGTATTATCTAGGGGAACATGCTGCAACAGTCTGCATGGAGTATAACCGCCTCATGACATTGATTAACTCCACACATGATCTATTGACAGTCGCAATCCAAGAATTGAGAACTATCGAACAATAGGAGCAAAAAAAAATGGCTAACATTTTAGAGCGAAGAAACAAAGAGGGAAACCTTACATCTTTCACCATCCGAGTCTATAGAGGTAGAAGCGATATGGGAAAGCAGCTTAAACCATATAGCACTTCTCTTAAGGTTCAAAACGGATGGACAGAGGCTAAGGCAAAAAAAGAAGCTGAGAAGTTTGCAGTTCTGTTTGAAGAGAAATGTAGGAAGGGAGAAATAGCCTCTGAGCGACAGACCTTCCAGGAGTTCTCCGAATACGTTATGCGAATTAAAAAGCAGAACTTAAAGGCTAGTACCTATAAGATATACATGCATTAGAGGACACCAATCAAGCTATTGGCCATCTAAAACTAGAACAGATAAAAGTGAAGCACTTGAACGAGTTATACATCAACCTCATGGAAGGGAATCTAGGTAAAGAGGCATTGAGTAATAACTCGGTCAGACTCTATCACAGAGTCATTAGCGGAATCCTGTCTGAGGCTGAAAAAGAGGGTTTGGTCGCTTTTAATGTAGGAAGAAGGGCAACAGTACCAAAAGGAGAAAAGAAGGCTGTAAACTATTATCAGATGGATGAATTGAGACAGATCCTAGAAGCCTTTGACAAAGAGCCTGTTAAGGTTAGACTAGTTCCTTACCTTCTCGCAACTACAGGAATCCGGCTCGGTGAACTTGCCGGAATCTCGTGGTCGAATATCGACTTTGAGAAGGGTACTATCTTAATTGACAAGGCTGTCTCTTATGGGCATGATGGGAAGCTAATGCTAGGAAAGACTAAGACAGGGAAGAGCAGAATGGTTAGACTTGTTCCAGAAGTGGCAGCTATGCTGAAACAACACAAGAGAGAACAATCGGAGATAATTCTAAAAGCTGGAGACTATTGGGAAAGGTCAGACCTTGTATTCACTAATTTGAAAGGTGGAGTTATTTGCACCAATGTGCTGGGTTACTATTTGAAGAGAGTAGAACGCAAGTATAATCTTCCACACATGAACCCACACGCATTTAGACACACCCACGCAAGTTTATTGATTCATAATGGAGTTGATGTTGTGAGTGTATCAAAAGCACTAGGACATGCAAAGGTATCTACCACTTCGGACATCTATGCAAAAGTGATGGATGAATCTAATCAAAAGGTGGTTGATACCATAGAAAAAGTGATTTTCCACAGGGCAATAAAATAAGTTTTGTGCAACTTTTGTGCAACTTTTTGCTTAGAAGTTATTGAAAGTAATTAAAGACCATCAAAAGCAAAAACACAAAAACATTGAAAAATCAACGATAATGAACAATCGTTTAATGGCATAAAAGGTGGAGACTGCTATTGTCAGTTACCCACAAAAGATGCTATAATATGGAAGCGAAATAACTCAATGCGAGGACAACATGGGTGAGGTCATATTGATAGCGTCAGGAAAAGGCGGCACAGGAAAAACCGTCTTTACAGCTAACGCTGGTGTTATTCTGGCCCAGCGTGGTTTTGAGGTGTTGTTGATTGACCTGGATCTTGGGCTTAGAAACCTGGATTTAGCCCTCGGACTTGAGAATAAAGTAGTGTACGATGTACGAGATGTGTGTACCGGTGTATGTCGAATTAGCCAGGCGATTATTTCCCATAAGGCTTTTCCACATTTGCATTTTATGGCCGCCTCTCCCAACCGGGAGGACGGTGAGATCACACCGCTTCACATGCAAGTGCTTTGCCGAAAACTGCGAAAGCAGTTCGACTATATTATTATAGACGGACCAGCCGGTATTAATGATGGATTGATTGTTGCGGCAGCGGGTGCCGACTTAGGAGTCGTTGTGACTCTTCCCGACTATGCTGCCATCAGGGATGCGGACCACATGGATCGTTTTTTGGGAGATTTAGGTATCAGAAATCGTTGTTGCGTGGTAAATAAGGCCATTGCCAGATTGATGAGTCAGGGAATGGTACCCGGTATTCAAGAAATCTCAAAATTAATGAGGATTCCTATTGTTGGCGTTATTCAATATGACGAAAACATCAATATATCATCCAACTATGGTCTTCCAATCGTCTATAAAAAAGGCACTTACATCTATGAAAATTTCAGCAAAATTGTTGATCGTATCATCGGATCATAAAAAAAAATACGATTTGGAAGGAGGACAGACTATGCCAACGATAACAATATTGATTGCAATATTGGCTTCGATAGGGACTTTAGTTGTAGGCATTCTTGTAGGATACATTATCCGGAAGAATGTGGCAGAGAAAACCATTGGAAGTGCTGAACAAACCGCAAAAAACCTTGTGTTAGATGCGGAAAACAAAGCGGAAACCATTAAGAAGGAAATTGCTCTGGAAGCGAAAGAAGAAGCCCATCGATTACGAAGTGAAATAGAACGAGAAATCAGAGAACGAAGAGAAGAAATCAAAAAGAGCGAAAAAAGGCTCATCCAAAAGGAAGAGTCTATTGATAAAAAACTGGATAATATCGAAAAGAAAGAAGAAAACATATTATTAAAAGAACAAAAAATTATTGAAAAACAACAAGAGGTAGATCGATTCCTTGAAAAACAAATGGAGGAATTGGAAAGAATTTCCGGATATTCTGTAGAAGAAGCGAAAGCTTTACTTTTGTCTAATTGTGAAAAGGAAATTCGTTATGAGGCCAGTTTGCTCATAAAGGATATCATTCAAAAGGCGAAGGATGAGGGAGATAAGAAGGCGAAAGAAATCATCACTGGCGCCATCCAAAGATGTGCCGCAGACCATGTGGCGGAGTCTACCGTCTCTGTGGTTCCTTTACCTAACGATGAGATGAAGGGACGAATTATAGGTCGGGAAGGCCGGAATATCAGAGCCATCGAGACCTTAACAGGGATTGATCTAATCATCGATGACACCCCGGAGGCGGTTATTTTATCGGGGTTTGATCCGGTACGCCGTGAAGTAGCTAGAATCGCCCTGGAAAAATTAATTGTGGATGGAAGAATTCACCCGGCGCGCATTGAAGAAATGGTGCAGAAGGCAGAAAAGGAAGTAAACCAGATTATTAAGGAAGAAGGAGAAGCAGCCACCTTTGAAGTGGGAATTCATAACCTTCATCCTGAACTGATTAAATTGTTGGGAAGGCTTAAGTATCGAACCAGTTACGGCCAAAATGTGCTAAAGCATTCCATTGAAGTGGCTCATTTGGCCGGCCTCATGGCCGCAGAGCTTGGATTAGACATTAAGTTAGCAAAAAGAGCGGGATTGCTTCATGACATTGGAAAAGCCATTGATCATGAAGTGGAAGGAACCCATGTTGACATTGGAATTGATGTGCTGAAGAAGTATAAAGAGCCACAAGCTGTAATCGACGGTATGGCGGCACATCATGGAGATTATGAACCGAAAAACATGGAAGCCATACTCATTGGTGCGGCGGATGCCCTTTCAGCCGCAAGACCGGGCGCTCGAAGGGAAACCCTGGAGACTTATATTAAGAGGCTGCAAAAATTGGAAGAAATTGCCAATACTACTCCGGGTGTTGAAAAATCCTTTGCTATCCAGGCGGGAAGAGAGATTCGTATTATTGCGAAGCCGGAAGAGATGAATGATGAGGAAATCGTTTTCTTGGCACGAGAAATCTCAAAGAAGATTGAGAGTGAACTGGAGTATCCAGGGCAAATCAAAATCAATGTGGTGAGAGAAACTCGAGCTATAGATTATGCCAAATAAGGATAGAACACAAAGGTCGAACAGACCTTTGTGTTTTTGTTTGACGGCGTCTTTCCTATTATGTTAGAATACTTGGGACATAGTGCATAAGGGGAGTAGTTTTAAGTTTGCGGATCAACACTCGGCCCACGGGCCTGGCCGTAAACCCGTACAGGTAACAAGACTTTGGCGTAATGTTAGTCATCTAATATTATTCTGAAGTTTTTTTATACTTTGTAATGGAAACGGAGAAGACTACTAGTATTTTCAGGAGGAAGAGAGGAAGTAAGAATGTTAGAAATTTCGTCATTGTACCCATCCGTGGAGGATCTGGGAGTAGACGTTGAGCAAGGATTGTCAAGCCAGGAAGCAGAAAAAAGGCGGATGGAATATGGCCCCAACCAATTCCAGGAGAAAAAGAAAAAAACCAAGCTACAAATGTTCATCGCCCAACTGCGGAATCCCATGATATATATTCTGTTTGTTGCTGTGATCATCTCAACGGTACTGAAAGAGTTCGGGGACAGTATCATTATCATCGCTGTTATTCTATTGAATGCCATTATTGGGATGGTGCAAGAGGCAAAGGCAGAAGAATCCCTGGAAGCTTTGAAAAAAATGAGCAGTCCCATGGCCATGGTGCGACGGGATGGTGGCTTGATGGAAGTAGATGCCACTACCTTGGTTCCGGGGGACGTGGTGATTTTGGAAGCAGGACGTGTAATCCCTGCGGACCTGATTCTAACAAAGACCGTAAATTTAAAAGTAGAGGAGTCTGCTTTGACCGGAGAATCCGTACCGGTGGAAAAAGATTGGGAATTTCAATCTACGGAGAAAACCGCTTTGGGAGACCGACTCAATTGGGGATTCATGTCTACGAGTGTTGCCTATGGCCGTGGAGAAGGCGTGGTAGCATTTACCGGCATGTCAACAGAAATCGGGAAAATTGCGAAAATGATTAATGAGGCAGGAGAGCAAATGACTCCCCTCCAAAAAAGATTGGGAGACCTGGGAAAGCTTCTTGGAATTGTAGCCGTTGTTTTGTGTGTGGCATTGTTTGTCATTGCAGTTATACAAGGCAGAGATTTGATGGAGATGCTGCTAACCGCCATTTCCCTGGCAGTAGCGGCCATTCCGGAAGGATTACCCGCTGTAGTTACCATCGTGTTGGCACTGGGAGTGCAACGAATGGTAAAAGTGAATACCATCGTCCGAAAGCTCCCTGCCGTAGAGACGCTAGGTTCTGTGTCCATAGTCTGTTCCGATAAGACCGGTACTTTGACCCAGAATAAGATGACGGTAACCAATCTCTTTGGAGAAGAAGAACTTCTGGTGAAAGGGATGGCACTTTGCACAGATGCCAGGATTGAAGGGGAACAACGTTTGGGAGACCCTACGGAACTAGCCTTAGTAGATTTAGCTTTGGCACGGGGATGGAATAAGGATGATTTAGAGAGAGAATATCCTCGAATTAATGAGCAGGCTTTTGACTCCACGCGAAAAATGATGACAACCGTTCATCGTAACCCGGAAGGTGATGTGGTAGCTTATACTAAGGGTGCCATGGATCAGATTCTGGAGAGAAGCCCCCATCTCTTAAGGGATGGAGAAATAATCGCCATGACGGAAGGGGAAAAAGAAAAAATTGTGGATATCGCCAGTGATATGGCGAAAAAAGCGTTAAGAGTTTTGGCTCTTGCTATGAAAGCGGGAGATGAAAGAGGGCTTGAAGAGGATTTAATCTTTGTGGGATTGGTGGGCATGATTGACCCACCTCGCCCTGAAGCGAAGGCTGCGGTTCAAGTGTTTAAGGATGCCAGTGTTAAAACCATTATGATTACCGGAGATCATAAGGACACCGCATTGGCCATTGCCCGTGAACTGGGAATTGCGCATCAAGAAGAGGAATGTATTACAGGGGACGAATTAAGCCAATTAACCCAAGAAGAGTTGAATGAAAAAGTCATGGATTTGAGGCTCTTCGCTCGTGTGTCTCCGGAGCATAAGGTAATGATTGTGAATGCTTTTAAATCCCATGGACATATTGTTTCTATGACGGGAGATGGTGTTAATGATGCCCCCTCATTGCAGGCCGCAGATATTGGGGTGGCTATGGGAATCACCGGAACGGATGTGGCCAAGGGCGCATCCGATATGGTTCTCACCGATGACAATTTCGCCACTATAGAGAAAGCCATTGAAGAAGGCCGAAATATTTATGGCAATATCCGAAAGTCTGTGTTGTTCCTTCTCTCCTCCAATTTTGGGGAAATCATCACAATGTTTGTCGCCATTTTGGTGGGACTGGCTTCTCCGCTGAAGGCCATTCATATTCTATGGGTCAACCTCATTACGGATTCTCTTCCGGGTCTGGCTTTGGGAGTAGATCCCGGAAATAAAGAGATTATGAAGGATGTGCCCAGAAATCCCAAAGAAAGCATGTTTGCCAATGGAGGATACTTCATTACTTTCCTCTTTGGTACCGTCATCGCTGCCATCACCTTGACCGCATTTTTAATGGCCCCGGGACATGATTTGGCCACGGCACAAACCTATGCCTTTACCGTGCTTGCGGTATCTCAGCTATTCAATGCCATCGGCATGAGGGATTTGAACAAATCCGTGTTCCGAATGAATCATTGGAACAATCGAATGATGATTGTAGCCTTTTGGGTGGGCATTCTATTGCAAGTAGCCGTTACAGAAGTGGATATACTAAATCAGTTGTTCGAAACCATACACCTTTCCTTCGGAGAATGGATGAAATTAGTTGCTTTGTCCACCGGACCTCTGTGGGCACATGAAATTTTGGTCTTGGTGAGATGGATTCGAAACAAAGGCAGTATACAATAGTTTGGAGAATGTGTTGATATCAGCATTCTGATGAGAAAGGAGTGAACCATGGACCGTAGAGAGGATAAGCGGGGGAAAAAGATTGTTTTTGTGGCCAGTTGCTTGCTAAATACCAACAATAAAGTAAAAGGATTGGCCCGATATCCCGGAATGTGCAAAGAGGTTTTTGATACATTGCATCATTACGGACTGGGGATTAATCAGATGCAGTGTCCTGAGACCCTGTATTTGGGAATTCAGCGATGGTGGCAGACGAAAAATCTTTACGATAGCAGCGGATTTCGAAAATTCTGTCGAGAATTGGCAGAGCAAGTAGTGACTTATATGGTGGAATATGAAAGAGAAGGATATGAAACCGTGGCGGTTCTCTGCTGTGATGGCTCTCC
>CAYVFH010000040.1:0-8976 GCA_964450985.1 uncultured Oscillospiraceae bacterium
GCTTCGGTTTCATAACCAGCACCCAGCCAACCTACTTTGGTTTCCACACTACCCATACCAAAGGCCATGTTCAGTGCTTCATAACCCAGCAGTCTCAAAATTCCAACGGTTTGAGATGCGGTATGACCGGTGTAACAATAAACCACGATGGTCTTATCCTGGGGAAGATCAGCAAAAGCTTCCTGCATGCCGGCTCCAAAAGGAATATTCATTGCGCCCGGTACATGTGCTTCTGCATAATCAACTGCCTGTCTTACGGAAAGGATTACATATTCATCAGAACCGGAGTCTACAATTTCCTTTACTTTTTCCGGAGAAATGTTCTGATTTGCATAATCGGTACCATTATAGGATGCAACGGTTGCGAAATACTCTTCTACCGCCGCTTTTAAGTCGGCATCTACTTCGTAAACATCCGTAGGCATGGCCACTTCATCCGTGCTTACATATGCTTCAAATCCTGCGGTTGTAGAAATTCCACGATTCCATCCACCACGGATGTTTGTAACCGGTTTACCAGCTACATTCAGAACGGAAGTCACCTGGGATGCAGTCTGACCACTATAGCAATACACGTATACCGGTACGTCATCGGGAATCACTTCCAGATTATCCGCAATGGCGGTGCTGGCAAAAGGCATGTTTACCGCGCCGGCCAAGTGGCCCTCTGCGTAAGCATCTGCTGCTCTGGTATCGATGATGAACATTTCTTCACCCGCATCAATCAAGGGCATCAACGCTTCCATGGCAATCATGTGATTGTTCTCGGGATAGTCAGCAAAATAAGCCATTGCGGCCTCTTCCACCACATTTACTTCTACTACTACATCTTCCGGTTCTTCTACGGGGGCTTCTGTTCCGCCACAAGCGGCGAAGGATGCTGCGATTAAGGCAACCACCAGCATTACTGCAAATAATTTCTTCAATTTCATGGACTACTCTCCTCCTCTAGGATGCATCTTTTTTACTTGGCAACACCGCCGTACCTTCCGGTATGTCTACAGGGTTATTGGGATTACTGGACCATTCCAGATAAGCACCATCGTAGATTTTAATGTTTCTGTATCCCGCATTATACAAGGATAGGAACACCGGGGCTGCACGCATGGACGTTTGACAATACATAATAATTTCGTTTTCTGGTCTCATTCCATTGTCGATGAAATCGATACGAATTGTCTGCACACTCTTAAATGTATTATCAGCATAGAAAATGTTGGCATAATCCATCATAATGGAAGATGGAATTTTTCCCTTTTCTATGTATTCCTGATCGGTTCTTACGTCGAGCAAAATCATATTGGGATTCGGTTCGTTTAGCTGATCCTTCACATCACCCATGGTGGCAATGTATAAATCACTCTTATCTCCCGCTTTATACTGCGACTCTTTGATGGTAGGCGCCTGATTTGTCAACTCTATTCCGGCCATTTCGATAGCAGATATTCCACCATCGATTACTTTGGCATTTTCATTTCCATACATAAGGAAGGACCACCAAAGGCGGGCAGCGCTCATACGGTCATTATCATAAATGTACACGGTGGCATCTTCTTCGATACCCGCTTCACTCATGGCTTTTTCGAATTTTGCTTTCGATGTCAACATGTTGTCAACAGGAACGGAAATGACAATATCATCTTTCACTACATTTACCGCGCCCTCCACATGACCCTTCTTATAGTCTTCCGGCTTCTGCATGTCTATTATATAGAACTCCTCGTCTCCAACCATCAATTCTGCAAAATCAGAAGCACTGATGATTTGAGATTCCGTCTCAACATAGTCGGACGGATTGCAAGCGGAAACTGTGACTGCCAATAGTACCAATAGAAGTGTCAGTGTTAATTTTTTAGCAATCAATCGCACAAGCTTTCTCCTCCTTTAATAAAAGAGCTACTGTAACTTTGTTAGTAAACTGTCAATCTCATCATACAACAGGGAGAAACCATTGTCTTATAACAATTTTTTATGCTACATATGATATTTTTATAGTTGAAAAAAATTTAACAATGTGAGATAGTTGGGAAAAAGCAAAAGAAGGTTCTACTTATGTCTCGAAAAGCCAACCCCGTTGCCCTAACAAGCAAATGGACGGAAACCAATAAATCCACAATCGCTACCACCCTCTTTCTGGTGGTTTATTTCCTAATGAATCTTCTATTCCTAACACAGTATCCTTTCGTGCATTCCGACGAATCCTGGCTATCCGGGCTGACCCGAAACATGTTGGAAAGCAGTGACCTTGGAGTTACGGAGACCTTTTATGACTTAAAGCCCAGACACCCCCATGCCATTAAGACGGTTTTTCACCTTTTACAGATGCCATTTCTCATGATATTTGGATACCATATTTTCTCCTTCCGGCTTTTGTCGCTAATAACTTCCACGGTTGTGCTCGGCCTCTTTCAACGTCTCTTGATCCAGCTCAGTCCCATTGATATGAGGGATAATCGTAGGATCATCATAGCGCCCTTCCTGGGGATGGCAATGATGGCCTGCTCCATTCAGTTTATATATGCCGCACACTTCGCCCGACAAGAAATCATTCTTTTGTTGGCCTTGGTGGTCATTGCTTCTCTTCTATACCGAGAAAAACCCATGCCGGCTGCCATTATCACAGGGTTGTCCATCGGACTTCATCCCAATAGTTTCATTCTTGGAATGATGGGCTTATTCATGCTACTACCTGGGAATACCTTCCATGTCCACCCTCTCAAGAAATGGAAACCATTATTGCAATACATAGGCATTACGGCATTCATCGGTGGCATTTTTCTTACCATTAGCCTATCTTTCGACCCCAACTTTATCTCTCACTATCTAGCATACGGCCAAAGCGAATTTGATATCGCCGCCCCCATCACATCAAAATTGGGAGAATTCCCATACTTTCTCCAAAAAATATGGTTTCAGGTCAGCGGCACCTACCATGTTCCCAATATTCGAATAGAACTCATTATCTTTGGATGTGCTTTCCTGGCATCTCTGTTTCTGGTTTTGCAGAAAAAAAAGATTCTCCCCACAGAACAACGGAGACCACTTTTCTTTGTGTTACAAGGTCTATTGGGGATTTTTTTAGGCATGGTTATCATAGGCCGATATAATCAGACCAGCATTGTGTTCTTCTTTCCCTTGTTTTTTGCGCTGCTGTATCTTCTCCTGCTCTTCTTCTGGCAAGAAAAAAAGCAGAAGAAGACACTTAACCTACGGCTATCACTGGCGGCGATCACCATAGTACTCTTACTTTCCACCGTTTCAAATATTTCCCCTTGGCTCTCCACCTATTATTCCTATGACAGATATTTGAATGAAATTAGCAAAGCCATTCCTTCCCATGCCAAGGTCCTGGCCAATTTGAACAGTGAATACTATTTCGAGAATGACGGTCTCAGAGACTATCGAAATCTTTCTTATCTCAAAGAAAATAACCGATCTCTTTCGGAGTATCTGAAAGAAAATGAAATCCAGTACATCGTCATATCCGATGAACTGGATTTGATTTATCAGAAACGGCCTATTTGGAACATGATTTATGGAAACTTACGCTACATGGATGAATTAAAAGATTATCTCCAAGAATCTTGTACCCTGGTGCATGAATTCCAAGATAATGTATATGGCATTCGTATCGTACAATACATGGAATCAGACCTGGACTTTACCGTTTATGTCTTCAAAATAGATGATTTTGTGGGATAGCGCTTTGGCCTCCTCCACATCATGGGTTACAAAGACTACCGTAAAACCCCTTTCTTTCCATAACTTTTTTAAAAGCTGAATGGCTCCTTCTTTGCTTTCCTTGTCCAAACTGGAAAAAGGTTCATCCATCAACAATACTTGGCTCTCCATAGCCAATGCCCTGGCCAATGCGCCCCGCTGCTTCATTCCACCGGATAGTTGGTGAGGATAATATCCATAGAATTCCTCCAGCCCCACGGCCAGCAATGCTTCCCTTGCCCTTTGCTCCCCCTCCGATGAGGTAAATCCCCGATTGGCTTTACGAATAGCATAGGACACATTATCACCCAAGGTTCTCCAAGGGAATAATTGGTTGAAATCCTGGTGTATCATGAATACTTCTCGGCAAGGCGATCCACCCTCCTCAAAACCGGCAATTACCTTCAAAAGCGTGGTTTTTCCGCATCCGGAGGGTCCTAAAATGGCCACAAACTCCCCGCTTTCCACCTCCAAATTCAAATGCCGAAGCACCTGCAAGGTTTCTCCCTGGTTCTCGAAAGATCGATTGACATTTTTTAATGAGATTCTCACAGATTTCCTCCTAGACCGTGGGATTCCACTTGCGTATGGTTTTTCTTTCCCAGTATTGAAACAGGACGGATTCCACAACAAACCCAATGATAATCACCACAAGAATTCCAACAAATAACCCGGGGGTATTCATAAAGGTACGCTGTTTGAAGATGTACCATCCGATGCCTCCTTGCAAACCAATGGCGCCAAACACCATTTCTGCACCGATTAATGCCCGCCAACTCCTGGCGAAAGCAATTTTCAATCCGGAAATAAAATATCCCAAAGCGGATTTCATGCGAATTTCCCAGGTCATGGCCCAATGGCTAAGTTCCATATTTCGGCCAATTTCCAGGTAAATGGGAGGCACCGCCGCAAATCCTTCCGTCAAATTTATCATAATAGGCCATAATGCAGAGTGAACGATAATGGCAATGATGCTAGCATCTCCTGTTCCAAACCATACAATAATCAGAGGTAGCAAGGCCAATGCCGGTAATGGGTGACCTACCAATGCCAAAACCTTTCCCAATCCCGCCATCACCAAATACCGCTGGGCCGCCAAGGATAATATCAGTGCTAGCACCGTTGCCACCATCATTCCTATTACGATTACCTTGAGAGAATAGTAAATCTGTATCAAGAGGTTTCCATTGACCACGGAATCCAGCAGGGTATTGCCCACTTCTCCCAATGTGGGCAATACAAGAGAAGAAACGCCTCCTAATGTAGCCGAAACCTGCCACAATGCTAGAAAAAACACCACCCAAAGGACCATAATTAACTTTTCCTTTTTATCTTTTTTCCATTTCATATATCGTCACTTCTTCCACTAGAATGGGCTCCTTAATTAAACCCAGAGCCAACATTTGATCCGCCACCTTCTGAATTCCCACCAACTGGTTGGAATAGATGGTGCCATGGTAGGTCATCTGCTTCAACAACTCGTCTTGAGGAACTCCATAAACAGGAGCCAACAAAGCCGCCGCTTCTTCCATATTTTCATTGATATAGGTAATGGCCTGGTCCAAACAGTCTAGTATTACTTTGTAGTAGTCCGGATGCTCTTCATAGAAACTCTCCAGAGTAACCCCGGTAATAAAAGTGAAGGGGCCCCCCATAATCTCTTCGCCGGTTATGATTACATGCATACCCGCTTCCAGTTCCTGACCCAAATATGGGGGGGTAGAAAAGTGGGCCACGATTTCCGTCTCCGCCATCAATGCATCCATGGCATCCGGATGAGACAGGGATACAATTTGATTGTCAAAATAGTTGGGATCTCCAAAAGCTTTTTCACTGGCTATGCATAGCAGGATATGTTGGGTTGCCCCAGGTGACAAAATGGCAATTCGATCTTTCGGGCCAATGTCTTCCAGGGTTTTTATGTCTTCTCGATCGGTTACCAAAGCCACTTCATTGAAGGATAGACCGGTAGCATATTTCCATTTCATGCCATTGTCCAACCCCACCAAAACAGGTGCCGGACCCATAAATCCAAAGTCGATTTCACCAGCAACCATTGCCTCCCGAATGGGTGTAGGCCCCCCGAATTGCTTCCACTCTACAGAAACACCCGGCAAAGCTTTTTCTAACAACTGTTGTTCTCTCATTACCTGCAACGGGGCATAAGCCAACCCATACTGCTCCGCAATTCGGATTTGGGCCTCCTCTTTCCCTGAACCACAGCTGGTGCAAAAGGAAAGGACCAAAAGACCAATCCATATCCAATTTCTTCGTCTTGCCTTTTTTTTCATAAAATTCGATACAAGTTCCTTCCTTTTTCATCCAACACTTGAAATCTTTGTTGAAAATACTGAATGGATTCTTCCACAGACCCTTCCGGATTCACCAACACACAGTGCCCCAGTCTTTGGGTGGCATTTTCCGTATTCCCAATCCAATCCCCTACTTTGTAATTATATCCCACATCCACCACATGAGGAAAAGCCCTCACCTGGCTTTCCGGTGTTATTCCATGAATCCGCCCGGGATTGGCAAAAAGCAATTGAACCGAAGCGGTGCCAGGAGCTTTGGAAATGTGGTATTCCTTCAATGCAGAAAGGTTAGGGGTTTCTCCCAGGGCTCCCAGAATCACACTTTCCAAAATATCAAATCCGGTAATGATGGGGATAAACAGATCCTCGAAAGCCCCACCAATACGGCATGCTACCTCATTGACCAATAGTCCCTTATCCCCTAGCAATAACTGAATGTATAATGGCCCATGGGTAATATGAAAGGCCTCTTGAATGTCCTTTGAAATTTTCAGGATGAATTTCGTCCACTCTCTATATTGACTTGGGAATCGGTGTCCTCGTGCGATACCGATATGCTTCTCCCCCTCCAAATGTAATCGATCGGTAATGGATAAAACCGTTAGTTCTCCTTCCCAAGCCCATGCACTGACTGTGATTTCGCTGGAAGGATAGTATTCTTCCAGCAACGCCTCTTTTTCTCTGGAATATGAAAGTGTAAGCGGGAGATGTTCCAACACCTGCTCTTGGGTGTCCAGACGATAAACCCCTCTTTGTCCTTGTGCATCCAATGGCTTTAATACCACCGGTCCCGATAGCCGGCCAACCGTTTGGTTTTGATCGGGAGAAATCAGCTTCCATTCAGGAGTGGGAATCCTTGCGGTTTCCAGGCGCTTCTTCATCAACTTCTTGTTGGTGACAGATTTTGCTTGGTCCACCGTGAGCCAGCTGGGAAGATGTAAGGCTTCCGCTACCACGGCGGCGGTAAATACGGGTTGATCGGTGCCCATGGTCATTACACCATCCACCTTCCAATCCTTGGCAGCAGTTATACAGGCATCACAGTCAAAAGTACTCGCTTTGCAGTGTATGGCTCCTTCTTCTAATCCCGACGGATTGTCGCTATAGTCGGCCACCACCACTTGCATTCCCATGGCTTTGGCCTTGCGGATTCCGCTTCTTTGACATTGAGCCCCGCCTAAAAGAAGTATTCGTTTCATCATGCTTTTCTCAATTCTTCTTCCATCGATAATAGTACCAAATTTTTGTATATAGACAAGCTAGTTTCCATATGGAATAGCTGGACTTTCCCGTCTTTCTGGGGACGTAAGGGTAGGGTATATTGGCCACTTTTATGTTGGTTTGTAGTGCCTCTGCCGAAAGGTAAAAAAAATTCCGGTTAGAAACAGACAGCCGTCTGGCCAAATTCCCGGTCATCACCCGATATGCACTTACCTTCACACCCTTGGGCAGGCGGAAAGCTTTTCGAAAAAAACAATCTCGTAATCGGCTTCCGCATCTTCGCATGAAAGGAGGACGGTTTTCTTTCGTCCATTCCGGGATACCATATACCATGTCGTATCCTTCCATGGCTTTGTGGAACAGCACGGGAATTATCTCCGGTGGATGCTGCCCGTCATCGTCCATGGTAAGGATAAAGAGAGGCTCCCCCTGTATCCCTCGCAGGCCTCTTCTTATATTTTCCTGCTGTCCAATATTCTTGTCATAGCACAGGACATGCACATCCGAGTGTTGGGAAGCAATTTGAAGAATCACCTCTTGACTTCCGTCCCGGCTTCCGTCATCCACCAATAAAAACTGACATGAAATATTTTCCCCCTCTAGTACGGATCGAACTTCATTTATCACATTCGAAATGCTGTTCTTTCCGTTATACGTTGAAATCATTATCAGTAATTGAATGGGATCCATTAGCGCTTCACCCTTCTCCATATTCGATCCACTACATAATCCACCTGTTCCCCCGTCATTTGGGTATGGATAGGTAGCCTTAATAGCCTTTCGGCCACATTTCTACTCATGGGCAGATCATGGGAATCATAGCCCAACTTTCTCCCCATGGGTGAAAGATGTAAGGGCACAAAATGGCTCCTGGCATCGATGCCGTCTTCCAACAACCCTCTTCTTAAAGCCTCTCTTTCTTCGTAGCCCGGACAAAGAAAATAGTACAGATGATAGTTCGGAGCCACTTCTTTCGGAATCGTCATCAACTGAAAACCATGTTCCGGCAATCCGGATTCTTGTAGTTGATGATGATAATTATCCCCAATGGACCTCCGAATTTCTGTGATTTTAGCCGCCGACTCCAGTTGAGAAATTAACAGAGCCTGACTCGGAGTGCTCATCACGAAATTAGAACCTTGGCCTTGCCACGAATAAGAGGAGACTTCTCCTCGACGGAACTGGTCCTTATTCGTTCCATTCTCTCGCAAAATGGATGCTTTTTGAACCATCTCTTTCTCTCGAAACAGAAAAGCCCCCCCTTCTCCGCAGGAGAAGTTTTTCGTATGATGAAAACTATATGCGCCAAAATCTCCCAGTGTCCCTAGCCATTGATTCTTGTATTTTGCATGGACTCCCTGGGCACTATCCTCTACTACGGCTACACCTTCGGCTAGGGCCCAAGCCTTCAATCGGTCCATGTCACAGGGGATGCCCCCATAATGAGAGGCCACCACCGCCCTTGTTTTTGGAGAGACCCACTGATCCAGTCCATTCACGTCGATGTTCTGTGTTTCCTGCTCTATATCACAAAAAACAGGAATTCCCCCTGCAGCCAGCACAGCATTGGCAACGGAAGGAAACGTGTAGGACGGAATGATCACCTCATCTCCTTTGGTCAACTCCATGAGACGAAATGCCATCTCCAAAGCTGAAGTGGCAGAAGTAGTCCACAAAACATTGAAAATCCCATAGGATTTTTGAAAGAGTTGGGTCAAAGAGG
>CAYVFH010000041.1:0-8913 GCA_964450985.1 uncultured Oscillospiraceae bacterium
AAGAAACTGCCCATCCATAACCAGCGGTGTCTTTAAAGCTAGTTGCGGTGTAAGCAGCCAATGCGCTGTCCGGAATCGCCAAAGCTCTTGTAATCATTGCAGCGAATTCTGCTCTGTTTACAGCCTGGTCCGGCTTAAATGTTCCGTCCGGAAAACCTGTGATGATTCCCAGGTCATTCGCAACGGTAATAGCTTCTGAGTTCGCACTGTCTTCAATGTCTGTAAGACCAAATGCGAAGGAGAAGCTACCAAGTACTAGTGCTAAAACAAGCACAAATGATAGTACTTTTCTCATTTTTTATCCTCCTTTAGATAATTTCTGGAAGGGGTAACAGTTTGTGTTTTAAATGCCTTCAAACTATCATCCCCTTCTTAATGATAATTTGACATTGTCGACAAAATGTTGCAACACGACAAAATCCTGCGCACATCTTATCACTCTGAATTATAGCCTTGTTTTTAGCCCTTCGTCAACAAATTGGGGTAAATGTAACATAACTGTAATACGACGTAACATTCATGTAACATCCCCGATTTCCAACATTTCTGGCTATGTGTCAAGTATATGGCAACACCCTCGTAATGTCCATTACGAGAGTGTTACAGTAATGCTAATGTTTTGCGCACAAATCCTTGTTTGATCCATCGAAAAGTCTGAAGTTTTGCCCTTACATAGTCAAAACTTTATTTTTTTTGAACTTTTACCCTTGTAAAAGCGAAACTTTGATAATGAGTCTTCCGTACACCTTGTAACCAAGAATGCAACGAAAAGGTTTTCGTTGCATTTTACGTTACACTTTTGCAACGTATTTTTGCTTTCGTTGCAAAACTATATTCCTTAATTACAGTCTTCTATATCTGGTTCCTCTTCCCGCGCCAATCTTCTCAACAGCATTACTATCTATTAAAGTGTTTAAGAGTCGAATAACCTTGTCTTTGTTATACCCCGTCAATCTCTCAATTTCATCTCTTGGAATTGCTCTTTCTTTCTTCAACACCGCAAAAACATTTTTGGAGTCCTCGTTGAATTGATTTGTTGTTTCTTCCATTCTAGGTAACTCTATAGTAATTGAGTTCTCAAATACTTCAAATTTTGGCTTCACCACACTTTGTTCATATGTTTGTTTTATTCTTCTGACTCCGGTTCCAAATTTTTCGATATACTTTAATTTAAAGAACACGTTACTTAAGATCGGATTTCTTAATACGGATATCTGGCCATTCAAATACTCATCTTTTGATATTCCATAAGGCAAACCTCCCGGTGAAGCGATTTCAATATAATCCTTGTACATAGAGACCTTTATCGGAGCCTGGATATCCCATGTCCTATGCACAATGGCATTGGCCAGGGCTTCTCTGAAAGCCGCTTTCGGTATTGCTTCCTTTGTTTTCCTTGCTCCGCCAGCAATTATTTCCATTGAGTAATTTCGTTCAAATATTTTCACGGCACTATCATATAGCTCAACAACTGAGGTTTTTTCTAATATTTCTCTTTCTAATAACTCGTTGATACCGTCACCGAATTTTACAACATCTATTCCCGGGAAATCATTATGATCGGACAACATTTCTGCAGCCTTGTTGTATCCGTCTTTATCAGACAGTAAATTTAAAGTCTTCAAAATATCTGCATTTAATTTTTCTATATTTATCGCATCCACCAACTTCTTTTCCAGGTAATGAAAGCTGAAATCCTTTTTTACTGAAGGAAGCTCCTCAAAATTTCGGTTTTGCCCCTCCAAAATCAATCTGTTTATCTCAACTCTGTCTACTTCGACTGTTGAAGAATCGCTTCTCTTGTATGCCTTGTTGCTATAAAGGTATGGTGTGTTGATCCCTTTATATACCTTCAAAGTAATGGTGCCGGATTTCTCCTCTATGTTTAATTCATATTCGGGAAGGGGTTTGATAGAGTTGTTAATTTTTTCTTCTATCTTGATACAGCTTTTTACTGGATCCTCCATGCCAAGCACTTGGCCTTCGTCGTTTTTTCCAAAGATAATGACACCATCTGTATAATTCGCATAGGCGCTTACTGTTTTTAAAAATGTGTTTGTTAGGTCCTGCTTAAATTCTAGATTTTTCGTTTCTCTGTCAGACATCGAACTCACCTCCTTGCCAACATAATATCAAATCACACAAAATAATGCAACGAAAAGGTTTTCGTTGCATTTTACGTTGCACTTTTGCAACGTATTTTTGCTTTCGTTGCATTCTATTTTTAGGTATCTAAAACCCATTCGGTCATATTCAGGCTTTTCATTCGGTCATATTTGCAACTTTCATTCGGTCGTTTTTGAATTCTCGTTTATTTAGAGTGGCTTCAATCGAATATTTATTACGGTATAGCGTAATTAATACCTTAATTCCTAAAGTTTTTATGGTATAGCGTAATAACTTTGACTTTTTCAGTCGGTTTTTCTCCATTGATGCGAAGTGTGTTGCTCGGTTACAATAATTACAAAGAAATATATATTTCTTTGTAATTATTGGCAGAGAGGAGAATTAAAAAATGTACCCCCGTATTCCAGAGAAAGCGGAGTCGACCAGCAAAATTATTAGTATTTCAAAAAAAAGACAGATAACCATACCCCAAAAGTACTTTGAGAAAACAAACTTCGGAAATGAAGCCGAGTGTATTTTTGTTGAAGGCTCCATTATTATACGCCCTTTACGCTCTGAGTTAAGGGAGGAATTTTTTGATGAAATTCTGGAAGATTTGATTTCTCAAGGATTTTCAGGGAAAGAGCTTGTTGAGAAGTTCAGAGAGGCCAGAAAAAAAATTAAACCGGCTATTGGTGAATTAGTAGCAGAGGCAGACAGAATTGCTTACGGCATCCAAAAGGCAGCAACCATAAATGATGTTTTTACCGAAGATACCGAAAGCGAAGAGTAGCTTACTATGTATAAAGTTTTATTTTCTCCAGCCGCAGAAAAATACTTTAAAAAACTATTGGTCC
This sequence comes from uncultured Oscillospiraceae bacterium, assembly GCA_964450985.1. Lineage (GTDB taxonomy): Bacteria > Bacillota > Clostridia > Peptostreptococcales > Anaerovoracaceae > JAAZGD01. Next base: position 2,964 of record CAYVFH010000041.1, read on the forward strand.
TTACTAATGCCATAGAACTCTTCCATACACTTGGCATGTTTGTATTTGTCAACATACTGAATTTGGCGCATTTTAGTAATGTTTTCATGCGAAGAAAGAGTAATATGTTATATTAACTTGAGGTCGCAAATTGCGACCTCAAGATTACTACACAGGAAAGAACGGTGTTACATGGCAATAACCAAAGAAAATCCGGAGCTGATCATTGAAAATGCTGATATTAAGAGTATGATTCATGTAGTTCGTGGACAGCCGGTTATGCTGGTTAGTGATCTGGCTATGCTATATCAGGTTGAAACAAAGCGCTTGAACGAGCGCGTAAAAAGAAATATCTCAAGATTCCCCGAGAGCTTTTACTTTCAACTTACGAAAGAAGAATATGACAGCCTAAGGTCGCAATTAACGACCTCAAGTGAGGAATATGGAGGACGTAGGTATCTTCCATATGTCTTCACGGAAAGCGGGATAGCGATGCTCTCCGCTGTTCTTCGAAGTGATGTGGCGGTTGAGGCTAGCATTCGCATTATGACTTCTTTCGTAGAGATGAGGAGATTTATTGCTGGAAATGCCACACTATTCGAGAGAATAAGTTCGGTGGAGTTTAAGCAGCTTGAATATCAGAAGAAAACCGACGAAAAATTCGATAAAGTTTTTGCGTATATTTCAGGCCATGCTGAGACGGAACAAAAGATATTCTACGACGGGCAGATTTACGATGCTTTTAGCCTGATTTCATCATTGATCCAGCGTGCCAAAAAAACTATTTATCTGATAGACGGATATGTAAATCTTATTACACTTGATATGCTAGCAAAGAAGAATGGGGCTGTAGTTACAATATATACGTACTCGAATACAAGATTAAGTCAGACGGATATAGACAAGTTCAATGCGCAATATCCGTCACTGATCATAAAGAAGACAAATATATTCCATGACAGGTTTCTTATTATCGATGAGGAAGAGGTATATCATATAGGAGCATCGATAAAAGATGTGGGAAATAAGTGCTTCGGAATATCTAAGATAAAGGATCAGACGATATCTGATGACCTGATAAAACGGTTAAAAGCAATCAAATAGTTGATGCCTGAAAAAGTATTTGAATCAAGAAATACAAAGAGCCGAAAAAGCGGCTCTTTGTTCGCTCTAAAAAGCAAGAAAGGGAGTGTCTTGATTGGCGGCGATAATACCAAACTGCAGACCGTGCTGAAGAATGTGAATACACTTAGCTCAAAAACACCCAACAGTAGCTGAAGGTTGGTGACTTGGCCGGGATGTACTGTCAAAATGTTTACTATAACTCTAGCAGTTATGAAATAGCATACCGGGTGTACGATTAGTATTGTCGTTTATCCTATTAAAAGCACGGTTGACCATACTTCCTTTCATTGGTACAATATTTCCATATATTACCATATTTGAAAGGAGTTTTTTTATGTCACTCCATTCGCCTCCGTCTCTTCTACGGGAACACATCGAAAAGTTTCTCTATTATTGCGTCCACCAAAAACGACTTTCTGCCAATACCCATCGAGGGTATGAATGCGATCTTCGTTATTTTTTAGAGTATCTGGAATCATTGGACCCTCCCGTTACCAAACCGGAAGAGGTCACCAAATATGTGTTGGAGGATTACCTGTCCTATCTGAATCAATCTTTGAAGGTAAGGACCATCCGAAGAAAATTTGCGGCCATCCGCTCCTTCTTTTCTTATCTTGAGTACTACGAAATCTTAACAGAAAACCCGATGCTGAAGTTCCGAATGAAATTGAGAGACTATCCTTCCCTCCCCAATACTTTATCCATCGATGAAGTGGCCAAGATTCTCCATGCGGTGTATCATCGTCCGGCGGAGGATGATTTGGGGATGCGAACCAAGATCCGGGACATTGCTATCATTGAAATGCTTTTTGCCTTGGGTCTTCGTGTCAGTGAACTGGCGGCTTTGACCTTGTCGGATTACCAACCCCATAACCATTCCTTCCGAATTCTTGGGAAAGGGTCCAAGGAACGTTCTGCCTATCTCATAGATCCTTCCGCACAGAAAGCCTTATCCAATTGGCTTGCCTATCGAGAAAGTCTCCATCCCACCGTTCCCAATATCTTCATCAATCGGTATGGTGGCGATTTGAGTCCCATCACCATCCGATGGATGATTCACAAATATGCCGACATGGCCGGAATTGAACACCGAGTAACTCCCCACAGTTTTCGCCACTCTTTTGCCTCTTCCCTATTAGAACAAGACGTGGACTCCAAGTACATCCAGGAGCTTTTGGGCCACAGCTCCATCCACACCACGCAATTGTATTTGCATACCACCGAAGAGAAAAAAGTAGAGCTTCTGAAAAGAGCCCATCCGCGCAAAAACATCCACCCGGAAGGAGTGGATGAGTGAATCAATTCATTGCCTCTTATAAATATCACCAATTGGGTTGATATTTCAACGATTGTCAAGCTTTATGCAGATTTTTCCACCGAATAATATGTAATTGATACAGATTTTTCCACCGAATAATATGCGCTCAATGCATATTTTTAAGCCGAATGCCACTGTAAAGAGGATTTCCAGCATTTAACCCACCATGCAAAATCCCCATAAAAAGATGGAAGGCATAAACGCCTTCCATCCAAATTCACATCGATTCCGCAAACTTGTTGTTCTTCTATTTGTTGATTACGATGATGTCCGCATTGGTATAGTCGTCATCACTGATATCGTACAGTCGAACCTGCTCGCCGCTTCGAATTTGGGACAAGCTTCCCTTCTCATAGGTGTTGTCGCTTTGCACCACATATACCGAAGCATTGTCTTTCACTTCATAGTAGGTGACGGCAGCTCCCGTCATTTCAATCAAACCTTCAACCGAAGTAAACCCGGTGGTGATTTCCACAAAACGTTTTCCCAATACTACGCCTCCGGTAGTGGTGACATTTCTCACCTCACCATTGGTGGCAGACATTTCGTAAATGGTTCCATCCCCTGCTGTCAAAGCCGGAACCACCAACCCCTTTTGGCCATACCAATTGATTTCTCTCATGGCCGACCAAGTGTCCAGTCCCGTTACCGACTCTCCTTCCCCGTTCAATACGGTGTTGGTGCTATTGATCAGTCCGTAAATCTTTCCACTGAACCCTACATCATAAGGAAGAATGATTTGGGTTACTTTCCCGCCGGAGGTCAAAATCCATGCCGGAGTGCTGACGGACTTGTACTTGTAAACCGTTTCTTCCCGATAGTCGGTTTTCTTCGTAGATAAGGTCATGGAACTCTTATAGTTTTTCTTGGCTTCATAGGTATACACCTTCACATCTTTATCCAAAGGTTTCCCATCGTATGTGGCAATGTTAGCATCAAAGGCACCCGCCTCATAAGTCAGACCGGTTAACACCAATTCGCCGGTATCCGGTGTGTCCTTTTGGTAGTCGTCAATCAAGGTCAGAGCATTGTAGGTAAATTGGGCCGTCATCCATTTATTGATGTATTCGGGAATCACCGTGCCAAGTCCTATGCCCAGGTTCAGATCTTTTGCCATTTGAACGTAATTGTCCGGCCAGGTTCCTCCCAGGGATTCATCCGAGTAGCCCGCCGCCCTGAGCACAAAGGTAATGTACTCGTTGCTGGTAACTTGACCTCCCGGGTTGAACTTGTGATTGCCTACGCCCATGGTAATGCCGTTTTTCACTGCATAGTTGATATAGGGTTCCGCCCATCCATATCCCCCCATATCGGTGAACCCGCTATCGGGAATGGACTGGGTGGCTGTCCCAAACAATTCTTCCGAAGGAGGATTGATGGTTCGAACCACAATGGCGCAAGCCTGAGCTCGATTCAAATACTGTTCCGGATGATACAATCCGTCCGTATCCCCCGTAATAGCCCCCCGCTCCATCAAGGTGGTTACTGCGGTTTCATAATTCTTTCCTGCTACATCTTCCGGCACCGCTGCAAAAGCCATAGAGGTAGAAGCCAGCACCAATATCAGCAGGAAGGATAGGATTTTCATCGATTTTTTCTTCATGATTCTCTTTCACCCTTTCTATTTCGTACAAAAAGTTCCATTATTCCATTATGTTATATTACATTGATTACATTCGAGTCCGAAGTGGCGTCGTTGTATCCCGTCTGGCTGGTGGTAACCCGGACAAAGAAAGCACCTACCGAAGTGGTTCCCACCGTAGAATACGTACTGGCCGTGGCTCCTGCAATGGCAGCGCCTTCATAATACCATTGATATTGATGGGTGCCGCTACCGGATGCGGTAGCCGTAAAGGTCACTGCCCCCGTAGACACCGGTACTGCCGGAACACTGGTTACCGTTACAGTCGCTGCAGAAATGGTGGATTTGGGCATATTGCGATACAATAGCTGCACCACATCGCCCTTGGAAGCGGGGGCTTTCCAGTTGGTTACGTTCAGCGCCCCGTCCATATTATATAACTCCGCATACTTTATGTAATTGTTGGGCCAGGTGCCGTATCGGTTCACAGTGGCATCCGTAATTCCCTTGGAACGAAGAATTACCGCTACTACCTCCACGTAGGTAACGCTACCTCCGGGATTGTACTTGCTGCTTCCCACCCCATTGATAAGGCCCGCTTCATAACAAGCATTGATGTATCCTTTGGCCCAGTTATAACCGGACATATCGTTGAAGTAGGTTTGCTTCTCCGCAGTGGAAATCCTCCCTGTATTGCTGGTGGCCTTTGCCATAATAGTGGCATACTCCGCTCGGGTGATATTTCTTTCCGGATGGAACAAACCATCGGTGTCTCCTGTGATAATGCCCTTATCGATATAGGCCCGGGCTTGGGTCAACAGTTGAGTTCCTGCAATATCGCTGGGATATTTGCTGGTGGAGTTCCATTGACTGTAATCTATGTTGGCAACACCTACTGTGGTGGTTGCCATGACCAAAATCAAGGTCAGTATAAAGATCAGCGTTTTATTCCCTTTCATTTCTTTCCCCTCCAAACAGGTTCATTGGGTGATAATTGTACTAAAGAAGATTATATCCCACCCCGCAATCTTTATCAATGAGCCCGGGCGAAATGTAATCGTTTCGACATATTTTTGGAAAATCATTTTCGGAAACTTGTCCATACATCTAGACGGATGGCCGGACATAAAGTTCCTCCTTCTTTACGTCAATTTTCTCAAAAACCCTCTGGGGAACATATTGCCCGTTCTTATCGTCTATTCATTGATATTTTATGGAAATCGGACTAATATAATAGGAAAGAAGATATGATATCACAGCTGAAGAGTGGGATAATATATAGGAGGAAGTACGATGACAAGTGCCATGAGAAAAAAATGGGTCAGCATAATGACCATCCTGGTAATGGTGTTCACCCTGGTGACACCTACCTTTGGAAACCCGAAGGAGGTTTCCGCTGCTACCCCAACGGACATTCAGGACCATTGGGCCTATACCTATATCCTCCGGGGAATCCAGCTGGGATTCATCAACGGATATCCCGACGGCACCTTCCTGCCGGACAATCCGGTAAGCCGTGCCGAATTCGCCAAGATGGTGAATGCCGCGCTGGGGAATACAGGCACTGCTTCCACCACCTTCTCCGACGTACCGGGTTTTGAATGGTTCTATCAAGATGTGAGCAAGGCAGTCGCCGCCACCTATGTGGCCGGGTATGACGACGGCACTTTCCTTCCCAACAAAGCCATATCCCGACAAGAAGCCGCTGTTATGATTGCCCGAATCGTGCCTTCTTATGGTGCGACTTCCAATCTTTCCATCTACTCCGATGGCAATCGGGTGGCGGACTGGGCCGCAGAATATGTGCGGAAAGTGGTAGGAAAAGGCTATCTGGGAGCCTATGACGACGGATTGCTCCACCCGGAAGACAGCCTGACCCGCGCCCAAACCGCAAAAATTATATGCAGTATTCTGGACAAGGAAACCATCGTCAAGAATTTTACTAC
>CAYVFH010000042.1:0-8880 GCA_964450985.1 uncultured Oscillospiraceae bacterium
GTGTTTTCAAAAAGCTCAAAGGAAAAGGAGTTCTTACTGAAACAGACATCAATGAAGCCATGAGAGAGGTGAAGCTGGCCCTATTGGAGGCGGATGTTCACTTTAAAGTGGTGAAAGATTTTGTGGATGCAGTGAAAGAAAAGGCCATGGGGAAAGAGGTGTTGGAGAGTCTTACCCCCGGGCAACAGGTGGTTAAAATTGTTCACGACCAGCTCACAGAACTGATGGGAGGGTCCGGAAGCAAGCTGACCTATTCTCCCAGAGGATTTACCACCTATCTGATGGTGGGGTTGCAAGGCACGGGAAAAACAACCACTTGTGGAAAGCTGGCGGCCTATTTGAAGAAAGAAGGCAAAAAGCCCATGTTGGCGGCTTGCGATATATATCGACCTGCGGCCATTGACCAATTGGAGGTGGTGGCAGCCCAAGCAGGCGTGCCCGTATTTACCAAGCGGGGAGAAAAGGATCCGGTTGTCATCGCCAAGGAAGCCATGGCAGAAGGGGAAAAGAAGGGCTACAATGTTTTGATTGTAGACACGGCAGGACGACTGCAAATTGATGGGGAATTGATGGAAGAATTGGTGAGAATCCGTCAGGCGGTCAAGCCACAAGAGGTAATACTGGTGGTGGATGCTTTGACCGGACAGGACGCCGTAAATGCGGCAGAAGGATTTCATCAACAACTGGGTATTGACGGAATTATCATGACGAAGATGGATGGCGATTCCCGGGGAGGCGCTGCCCTTTCTACGAAAAAAGTAACGGGTCGTCCCATTAAGTTTATCGGAACCAGTGAAAAACTAGATGGTTTGGAGCCCTTTCACCCGGAACGAATGGCCGGCCGAATTCTTGGGATGGGAGACATGATGAGTCTCATTGAAAAGGCCCAAGAAAACTATGATGACCAAAAGGCCCGGGACCTGGAAAAAAAGATGCGGAAGAACGAGTTCACACTGGAAGATTTTCTGGAGCAGATGGGACAAGTTCGGCAGATGGGCGGGTTGGCTAAAATCATGGATATGCTTCCCGGCATGGGGAAGAATGGGCCTAAGGATATGGACTTAGACGAGAGTGAAAAAGAGTTTCGTCAGATGGAAGCGGTGATTCTTTCCATGACATCAGAGGAAAGACGAAATCCGACGGTTCTGAATGCTAGTCGGCGGAAAAGAATTGCGGCAGGGGCCGGTCAACCGGTATCCCGGGTGAACACCCTGGTGAAGCGATATGAAGAAACAAAAAAGATGATGAAACAGTTTTCCGGAGGGAAAATGAATCGTAAGTTAAGAGGAGGCGGACTGCCCTTTTAGCAGGTGCCCTTTTTATAAAAAACAAAACAATTCTATGGAGGAAAAAAACAATGGTAAAAATTAGACTAAAGAGAATGGGCGCCCACAAAAAGCCCTTCTATCGTGTAGTAGTTGCAGATTCCAGAAGCCCCCGAGACGGGAAATTTATCGAAGAGTTGGGCATTTATAATCCCATGACGGAGCCCCCTGTGATTGAAATCGATGAAGAAAAGGCCAAGAAGTGGATGGCCAATGGCGCACAACCGACGGAAACGGTAAGAGCCCTTATGAAAAAATCAGGTGTATTATAGAATAAGAGAAAGCGGTGAGACGAATGACGGAATTGGTGAAAGTTATTGCAAAGGCATTGGTGGATAATCCCGATGCGGTTGAGGTGCGAGAAGTAGCCGGCAGATCCGCAATTGTTATCGAGCTGAAGGTTGCGCCTGAAGACATGGGCAAAGTGATTGGAAAGCAAGGAAGGATTGCCAAGGCTCTCCGGACAGTGGTGAAGGCTGCTGCCAATAAATCCAATTCGAAAGTGGTAGTGGAAATTGTGCAGTAGGAAATGGCTGGGTCATCGCAACAATGGATAAAATAATAATCGGAAAAGTAGTGAATACGGTAGGACTCCGGGGAGAAATCAAAGTATATAGCTATGCGGAGAGCCTGGAAAGATTCCAACGCCTTTCTCGAGTTTTTGTAGGAGAGGAGTCTTTTGATGTGGAAAATGTGCGTTTTCACAAAAACACCGCCATCCTCAAGCTGAGAGGAATTGACCGTCCCGAAGAGGGGGAAAAACGTCGGGGCCAGGATGTGTTTTTTTCCGCGGAGGAGTTGGAAGACTTGCCGGAGGATACCTACTATATCCGTGACCTAATCGGTATTTCTGTGTACCGAAGAGAAGGGACCCCATTGGGCCAACTGAAGGATGTCATAAAAGGGGCAGCCCAGGACTTGTATGAAATCGATACGGGGGAAGGAAGCTTTCTTCTTCCGGCGGTTTCCGAATTTGTATTAGAGATTGATTTGGAGAAAGACCGAATGGTGGTAGATCCGCCGGAAGGATTGATGGACCTGTAAATGGTGATTCACGTATTAACCTTGTTCCCCGAAATGTTGGAAGGGATTATCAATAGCAGTATTCTCGGAAAAGCCGTGGAAAAAGGCGTGCTTGATATTCGGGTGACCAATATTCGGGATTATAGCAAGGATAAACATCGTAAAGTGGATGACACTCCCTTTGGAGGGGGGGCCGGAATGGTGATGGCCGCCCAGCCAGTCTTTGATGCCTTGCGAGATTTGGGTGGAGAAGGGAAACCCATGGTATATTTATCCCCCAAAGGTCGTTTGTTGGATCAAGAGTATTTGGAAAGATTGGCCAATGAGGAAGAAGTATTTCTACTATGCGGTCATTATGAGGGGATTGACCAAAGGATTTTGGATCATTGGAAAATGGAAGAGGTTTCCATTGGGGACTATGTGTTGACGGGAGGGGAACTTCCCGCTATGATTTTACTAGATGCATTGGCTCGTTTTGTGCCCGGAGTATTAGGCTCATCGGATAGTGTTCACGAGGAATCCATATATATGGGGCTTCTTGAATACCCTCAGTATACGAAACCCAGATCCTATGAAGGTTATCCGGTGCCGGAGGTGTTGTTAAATGGGAACCACCGTTTTATTGAAAACTGGAAATTGGAACAATCATTGCGATTGACCTTGGAAAGACGTCCGGATTTATTCTTGAAATTTATTCTGGAAAAAGGACCCTCTCTTTCCAAAGAGCAGAAAAAAATCCTGAAGAAGGTTCAAAATGAATGTGAAACGTAATATCCTACTGGTAATTTTTCTTGTGGTAGCGGTAGGTTTGGGCACGGTGATCTATTTGATCCCAGGGATTTCGGATATGTTAACCAAGACGTTTACCGCGGAGTATGGAACCTTTCAGGTCACCGATGACGCGGATTTTTACATTGTACGGGAGGAAACGGTTTATCTGGCGGCAGGTACCGGAAAAATTAATTACTACCTGGGCCAGAACGAAATGGTCCGTAAGGGAGCTACGGTACTGGAAATCCATGATGAAGCCATCTCCCGGGAAGATACGGGTATCTATGATGAATTGAAAGAGAGAATCAGCAATGGATTGGCCATTCAAGGCAATTATCAGGTGGAATACAGCGGCATTCTAAGCTATTATGTGGACGGGATGGAATCCATCTTAAGACCGGACACCATGGAAGCCTTCCCCTATGAAAGCATTCCCACCCCTTTGCCGGAGCCGGTGAACCTGGTGAGAGAAGATGCTTTGATGCAGGAGCCTTTATATAAGGTGTGTCAAAACAATCAGTGGTATATGATGACTTGGGTCGATTCGGGCCGGGTGTCCAAATATGAACCGGGAAAGACGGTGACCGTCTATTTGCCCAAGGGGGAAGTACGGGCTGTGGTCAGCAACATATTGCCGGAAGGGGAAAAATGGAAGGTGATTCTTTCCACCAATCGTTTCTATGAAGACTTCGCTATGAAGCGAAAGGTGGGAGCCACGGTGCTGACCAGTGATTATAGAGGAATTATCCTTCCCAATGATGCTATCATAAAAGAGGAAGAACAGCTGGGGGTGTATGTAATCAATAAGAGAGAAGAAAAGGTATTTACTCCCATCAAGGTTTTGGCAACAGATGGAGAACAAAGCTGTATTGCCGTGGAATCCTATACCAACGAGAAGGGAGAAAAAATAAACACGGTGGATATTTATGATACGATTGTGAGGAAACCAAATTGAGCATCATTGAAGAAAATCTAATGAAGGTAAAGAATGGCATCCGAGAGGCGACAAAGCAAGCCGGCAGAAACCCGGAAGACATACTATTGTGTGCGGTGACGAAAACAAGAACCTCTGAGGAAATCAACCAGGCCATTGCTTGCGGCGTGACGGATATCGGAGAAAACAAGGTGCAAGAAATCCTGGATAAGTATGATCATGTGGCTCCTTGCCGTTGGCATTTGATTGGACATTTACAGACAAACAAGGTAAAATACATAATAGATAAGGTGTTCCTGATACATAGCGTAGACAGCTTAAAGCTGGCACGGGAAATCCAACGAAGATGTGAACAGAGCTCTTTGGAAATGAACATTTTAATTCAGGTTAATCCGGCCTTGGAGGAGAGTAAGTTCGGTGTTCCGGTGGATGAGACGATTCTGTTGGTAGAAAACATTCTAAGGGAGTGCCCCAATATTCGAATTAAGGGATTAATGCTGATTGCACCTTTCGCGGAAGATCCGGAAGAAGTGAGACCATACTTTCGACAGGTAAGGATACTATACCAACAGCTACAAGAATGGACGGAGCCCCATTTAGAAATGAAATATTTATCCATGGGTATGTCCCATGATTATTCGGTGGCTATATCGGAAGGAGCGAACATCGTAAGGATCGGAACGGCAATTTTCGGTGAAAGAGACTACAGTAATTTGACATCACAATAGGAGGTAGGGGAATGGGTCTTTTAAAAAGCCTGAAAGAGTTGGTTGGAATTGAAGAAATAGAAGATGTTCCAGAAGAAGAGGTTCAAAAAGCCATGGCGGAAATGAACCGCAAACCCAATTCTTTCGAAGCAAAAAAACCGGAGCAAATGTCCCTATCGTCTTCGGCTTCATCCAAGGGTGAGGTTCGGAGTAGTTCCGGCGAAAACAAGGGAGCTCCCGGGTATAGTTCCGGTGTAAAAACCCAAGGAATTGGGGTCACCAACCCGTTCAAACTAGTGGTGATTGAGCCCAATAGTTTTGATGAGTGTCCCCGATTGGTGGACAATTTAAAAAGCAGAAAACCTGTTATTATTAATTTGGAGAAAATTGAAAGTGATACGGCCCGTAAGATATTTGATTTTTTAAGTGGTGCCACCTATGCACTCAATGGAAATGTGCAAAAGGTCGCCAATAATATTTTTGTTTTCGCTCCCGAAAACGTAGATATTTCTGCGAATATTGAGCATAAGGCCATTGATTTTGCGGGTAACCCAAAAAGCTTGTGGAGGTAACAGAACATGATAACCCCCCTGGATATTCAGGAAAAAGAATTTCCCAAAGCCGTTCGCGGCTATAAGGAAGATGCGGTAGATGAATTCTTGGATTTGATTACCATGGACTATGAGGCCATGCTTTTGGAAAACGATAAGCTGAAAACAGAAGTGGACCGGCTGAAAGCGGAGTTGGTAAGATACAGCAGCACGGAGAACGCGGTGTTGGAAACCTTGGAGGCGGCCAAGTCTTTGATGGGCGATATTTCCGCATCGGCAGAACGCCGAGCTGAAATCCTACTAAAAAATGCGGAATTGGATGCGGAATTGGTGCTTCGAGAGGCCAAGGAATCTGTGGAGCGGCTTACGGAAGAAAACGAGGCTTTGCATGGTCGATTTAAAAAGTTTCAAGCCCGTTACAAGAGCTTGTTGGAGTCCGAGTTGGAGCGTTTTGACACACTAAGCCTGGAGCTGTTCGAGGAGTTGGGCATGTCGGATTTGCCCATGAAGGAAATGGAAGTTACACAGAATTCAAAGGGGTCTTCCAAGAAAACCAAGGAAGAAAAAAAATCCCCGGACTTGGAGAAAACCTTGATTATCGGTTCCCAGGACTGAAAGGAATGACTCTTTTATGTACTATATACTCATCTTGTTTGTGATTGTTTTAGATCAGATTACGAAATGGTTCATATATCAATCCATGACTCCCGGCGAGACCAATCCCATCCTGCCGGGGATTTTTCATATTACCTTTGTGCGTAATACGGGGGCGGCCTTCTCACAGTTCCAAGGGCAACGGACACTGTTGATTGCCTTGACGTCTCTGGTTTTGATATTTCTGGTAATTTATTTAATCCGGAAGATTCACGAAGAACATTGGAGCATGCTACTATCATTGGCTTTCATTATCGGTGGTGGCGTGGGAAATCTGTTGGATCGTATCCGATGGGGTTATGTAGTGGACTTTTTTGATTTTCAAATTTGGCCGGTGTTCAATGTGGCAGATATGGCCGTGGTTGCCGGTTGTGGGATGATGATTCTCAATGTTTTTTGGATGGGGAAACACCATGAACGAGAACAACAAGAATAAAAAAATACAATTAATCATGGATGAGGAAATGGATGGGGCCCGTGTTGACGTGGTCCTTTCTTCTATGATCCCAGAGTTGTCTCGCAATTATATCCAGAGGCTGCTGGAAGAGGGCGGTGGATTCCGAAATGGTCAAGCTATCAAAACCAAGAAGGAAAAGGTGGCAGAAGGGGATGTGTTGACATTGGAGATACCTGCCCCCAAGGAGTGGTTTGTGGTACCCCAGGATATTCCACTGGATATCGTCTACGAGGACGATTGGATTATGGTGGTGAATAAACCCAAGGGCATGGTGGTACATCCAGCCCCGGGCAATCAGGACCAAACACTGGTGAATGGAATTTTGCATCATTGCCAAGGTCACCTTAGCACCATCAACGGCACCATTCGGCCCGGAATCGTTCATCGAATCGATAAGGATACCAGTGGTTTGTTAATGGTTGCCAAAACTGACGAGGCCCACCGCAAGCTGGCAAAGCAGTTGGAAACCCACTCTATTACCAGGGTTTATCATGCCGTTGTATATCATAATATCAAGGAAGAAAAGGGTACTATTGAAGGGAATATTGGCAGGGATCCAACAAATCGGTTACGGCAAAAAGTACTACCTGCCGGCGGGAGAAAAGCGGTAACCCACTACAGGGTGCTGGAACGTTTTGGAGGATTCACCTATGTGGAAGTTGAGCTGGAGACGGGACGGACTCATCAGATTCGAGTTCATATGGCTCACATAAAACATCCACTGTTAGGGGACATTCTATACGGACCCAAGAAAGGCAGCATCTCGGTAGAGGGTCAGGTGTTGCATGCCAAGAAATTGGGTTTTGACCATCCAAAAACAGGAGAACGTATCGAGTTTGATAGTCCTTTGCCGGATTCTTTCCAAGAGGTACTAAAAAAGCTGAGGCAGAGAGCCTCAGCCGGAAGTATATTATAGGAAGGAAGGATTCATTCGATTTTAGGGTCTTGATAGTAGTTCTTGATATACTTCGTACAATCTTCACAAATGTAGCCACCGGCAACCCTTCGGGACAACCTCACCCTTTGACATAGTCGGCACTTATGCTTTTGCATGACGAACCTCCTTCATATTCTTTTTTACTAGCAAAGGCTAAACTCGATGCATTCAGTATACGGTAAATAATGGAAATCGTCAAGAATGGGCGGCAAGGCTCGAAAATTCACGAAATAGAATTCAGGGATAAATATAAGTGTGGGAGGAGATCATGTGGGAAGAATTTGATTTGGAAGTGGAAGAAGGAAAGCTATGGCTGCGAGCATATCTCTGGCCGGTAAACGCCCCGGAGCAGGTAGCGGTAATCGTACATGGAATCGGTGAATATGCGGGAAGATATGATCGAGTGGCAGGCTTTTTAAACCAAGCAAATATTGCGGTTTTGTCCATGGATTTGAGGGGCCATGGGAAATCTCCCGGCAAAAGGGGCCATGGGGCGCCTCGAAACAAGGTGTTGAGTGATGTGGATTGTCTTATGGTGGAGGCGGAAAAACGGTATAGGGGTGTACCCATCATATTGTATGGACACAGTATGGGAGCCAATATGGTTTTGGATTATCGCGTAAGAGGGTTACTGGCAAACCGCCCGGTGGCGTACCTTGTCACAGCTCCTTGGATATTCCTGGTAAAACCGATACCTCCTATTCTGAAAAAAATGGCGGGGATTCTATCAAAAATAGTACCTTCGGCCCAATTCCGTTCCAACATTGATGCCTCTGTATTGGGCAATCAGAAGTCGGTAGGAGAATATACGAGAGATCCCTTGGTGCATGGATTCATATCTGCGGAAACGGCCCATGACGGTTTTTCCATCGCAGATCAATTAGCAAAGGGCACCTTGACGGGACCATTTCTAGCCAAGGGAAAGCCATTGCTTATTCTTCACGGAATCCAGGACCGTCTCTGTGATGTAGAAGGTGCTCGCGCGGTGATTTCTCATGAGGAACCAATCAGTAGCCGATTGGAGGAACTGCCCGGGATTTATCATGAGGTCCACAACGGGGGCCCGGAGTCGGACGGAGAAGAGATTATTTATAAAATCAGAGACTATATGAAAACCCACTCCGCCTAACGAGAGGACAGGATAAAATGTGGAAGAATTTATTGGAAAAGGAAATCGAAAAATTTGTTCAACAATATGGAAGGAGTCACCACTGCGTTACCCTGTGGGGAAAGCCTCTGGTGGGGTTTGCCTCTGTTTCTGACCCTGTCATCCAAAACATCAAGGGACTGGTGGGTCCATCTCATACGGAACCACAGGAGGTGTTTCCTGGAGCCACGGTCATTCTTTCTTACTATTTGCCCTTTACTCCAGGGTTGGCGGAGACTAACCGGCAGGATTTCAATCATGCATCACCACAGTGGGCCCAAGCTTATGAAGAAACCAACCGGATGTTCATACCATTGAGTGAATACTTGATGGATGTATTAAAAGAAAAAGGACACACCGGAGTGGTGCCGACC
>CAYVFH010000043.1:0-8695 GCA_964450985.1 uncultured Oscillospiraceae bacterium
GTATATATCTCCATATTACTTCTCACCAAGTTGATGGATCAGGTCATTGGCAAAAAATAGGGGCGAGGAACATGACAAAATCGAACAAAGGGTTATTTATTACCATGGAAGGCCCGGACGGTTCCGGGAAATCCACACAAATGAACTTGCTGTGTGAATATCTTCGGGAGCAGGGCGTGGATTTTTTGCAAACAAGAGAACCGGGTGGAACCGCCATCGGTGAAAAAATACGAAATCTTGTTTTGGATAAGTCTCATCCGGAAATGGATGATTTAACAGAAGCCATGCTATATGCAGCGGCTCGGGCACAACATGTGGCAGAAGTCATCCGACCGGCCTTGGCTCAGGGACAGTTGGTGGTATGCGACCGTTTTATGGACTCCAGCCTGGTATATCAAGGATATGCCCGTGGATTAGGAGATCCGGTAACCGTGATGAATCAATTGGCGGTAGGGGATTGCCTGCCGGATGTTACATTTTTAGTCTTAGTGGATCCAAAGACCGGAATGAATCGAATACAACACAAGGATCGGGATCGGTTGGAACAGTTGGATGAAACCTTTCATCAGAAGGTATATGAAGGGTACATACAGCTTTGGGAGCAGTCCCCGAACCGGATTCACCGAATTAATGGAAACCGGGCGCAAGAACGGGTATTTGAAGATATAAAGGATATTATCGGTCCTATGTTGGCAAAGAGGTAATCGGTGATGCGATTAGAAGATATTCCGGTTCGAGGAAAAAGAATACAGGAATTATGCCATCAGTGGTCCTTTGGAAAAGTGGCCCATGCCTATTTGGTAGAGACTCCCCGACTGGGAGAGAACCGTGAATTGGCCAAGGCCTTGGCAAAGGCCATACTATGTCCTGTAAAACCGGGATATGGATGTGGGCAGTGCAATATGTGTCAAAAGATTGACCATGATAATCACGAAGATATTTGTTTTGTTCAACCGGAAGGATCTTTTCTGCAAGACCGGGAAGTGGTTCCATTGATGGTATTTCTGAAGACAAAACCGGTGGGGCATCGGAACGTAGTATTTATCATGGAAGGGGATCGCATGACCCTTACGGCCCAAAATCGGCTGCTGAAAACATTGGAAGAACCAAGCCCCGGAGCTGTGATTTTTCTCTTTTGCGAGCGGACCGATGGGCTGGTACCCACCATTCGCTCCCGGTGCCGTACCATCACCATGGATTGGGAGGCCCTTCCCGTCAGTGAAGAGAGAGCACAGGCCCGGCGATTGATGGATAGCATCGGGAGAAAAGTTACCTATCGAGAAAGAAGAGAAATCCTTGCTTCCGTTCTGGAAGACAAGGAGGAAGGTCGACAAAGAGCATTGGCCTTGTTGGACTATTTGGAAGAAGAATGCCAAATTCTGCTTCGGGATTACACCGAGAAGGGAGAGCCATCTCTGGCATTTATCTCCGACGTGGTGGTCCAGGTGGAAAGTGCTCGAAAAGCCATACAGGGGAATATCGGATTTGGGTATGCCCTCAAGAATTTATTGTTGGAAATGGGAGGATAATCAATGACAAAAGTAGCAGGCGTTAAATTTAAGGATGCCGGCAAAATATACTATTTTGACCCCAACGGATTCTCCGTGGAACATGGAACCCATGTCATCGTGGAAACGGCGCGAGGGCTGGAATATGGCACGGTGGTAAAAGGCATTGTGGAGGTGGAGGATTCTCAAATTGTACCTCCTCTGAAACCGGTAGTACGTGTGGCTACCAAGGAGGACGAGACCAGGCATCAACAGAATGAAGAAAAAAAAGAAAAGGCCATGATACAATGTCAGGAAAAAATTGACAAACATGATTTGGAGATGAAACTAATTGATGTGGAATACACCTTTGATAATAGTAAGGTGATATTTTATTTCACTTCCGATGGCAGGGTGGATTTCCGAGATTTGGTGAAAGACCTGGCTTCCGTATTCAAAATGAGAATTGAACTTCGTCAAATCGGCGTTCGAGACGAGGCAAAACTATTAGGTGGAATTGGTACTTGCGGAAAGGGTTTGTGTTGCCACACCTGGTTATCTGAATTTGAACCAGTTTCCATTAAAATGGCCAAGGTGCAGAATCTGTCCTTGAATCCCACTAAGATATCTGGAATTTGCGGCCGGCTCATGTGCTGTTTGAAGTATGAAAATGATATCTACTTGAAATTGCGCAAGGGGATGCCGGAACCGGGCGAGCGTGTGAAAACCAAAGAAGGAATGGCTCAGGTAGTGGATGTGAATATTTTCGAAGAACGGATACGGGCCAGACTGTTACTGAACGAAAAGGATGAAAGAGGGGAAGATAAATTGTCCCCGGATATTCATTTTTATGGAAAAGATGAAATACAACGTATTTCAAAGCCGTCGAAAAAGGGCAAGCCGAAAGATTTGGTGGATGAAGTTCCCCCGGAGCTGGTGCCTGAATTGAAGGATTTGATGAAGGAATAGTGAATGAATATTGGAGTAGAGGAACGGCTGGATGAAATCGGCTTCGGGGATTTGAAAATCATTCAACATCCTTTGGAATTTTGCTACGGAGTGGATGCGGTGATTGCGGCGGATTTTGCGGCCCGATTGATAGGTGGCCAGGAGAGAAAAGCAGACAGCCACATGAAAACCGCCATGGATTTGGGAACGGGATCTGGAATCATCCCCCTGATTTTAAGCCATAAAACCCAAATTCCTCATATGTACGGCATTGAACTGCAGGAAAAAGCCTGGGATAGAGCCCGAAGAACAATGGATCTCAATGGACTCACCCAGAGAATTCAGATATTGCATGGAGATGTAAAGGACTACTTTGAAAAGAGCCAAAAAGTTTGGGAAGGTACTATGGATTTGGTGATTTCCAACCCCCCTTATGTATCCAAGGGGTCGGGAATTCCTGTGAAAAGAGAAGGCAAGCACTTGGCTCGTCATGAGACCTCCGCTACGTTATCGGATTTTATAAAAACTGCTAGCTACCTTTTAAAACCTCGTGGCCATCTGGTGGTGGTTCATCGCCCCTCACGACTGCCGGATTTGATATGGGAAATGAGATTTTATGGAATTGAGCCGAAAACACTCCGGTTTGTTCATCCCTTCCACCACCAAGCCCCAAATATCATGCTGGTACATGGCATAAAGGGTGGGGGTAAAGAATTAAAAATTCTACCTCCGCTACCGGTTTATGAAGCAAAGGAAGTCTATTCCTCAGAAATTCTGGAGATTTACCAGGGGAAAAAAGAGGTTGAATTATCATGTGGGGTGAGTGATAATGAAAGAGAGTAGCCGTTGTTACCCCGGATGGAGGTATGCTTATGTCACTTGAAATCACCCTCACATTGAAAGATATCCTATGGTTTCTTATTGGAGTAGGAGCCATTATCTTTCTGATATACTTAATTGTATTGTTTAAGAATCTGTTGCAGACAGTAAAGAAGACCAATCAAATTTTAGATGATGCCAATGTGGTCACTAAGATTACGGCCAACCGTGCCACGGAAGTCAATGCGGCGGTGTCGGATTTATCAGGGGCTTTGGGTTCTGTGGCAAACAGCTTCAAGGGAAATCAGAGCACAATGGCCGCGTTGTCCAATCTGGTGAATGCCCTGTCTTCACTAAAAGGTCTTTTAAAAAATAAGTAAGAATTAGAGGTAAGAATTCATTGGCCAAATATATTGTTCAGAGTAGCGGACCTTTGGTAGGAGAAGTGGAGATCAGTGGCTCTAAAAATGCGGTGTTGCCCATCATGGCCGCCGCTATTTTGAGTGAAGAGACCTGCGAGATTTTAGAAGTTCCTCATTTAAAGGATGTGGAGGTTATGTGTCAACTCCTTCGCAGCATAGGGGCGACTGTGAGGGAAGACTATCCCAATCATCGTGTTGTGATTGAACCTGCCAGAAAACTCAGCAGTGAAGCGCCTCTTGATTTGGTTAACAAGATGAGGGCCTCCGTCTTGATTATGGGTCCTTTGCTGGCGAAAACGGGTCGTGCCAAAATGCCGTTACCAGGGGGGTGTGCTATTGGAGAGAGGCCCATTGATCTTCATCTCAAGGGGTTTGAGGCTTTGGGGGCAGATGTGGTGAAGGGCTATGACTTTGTGGAAGCCAGCTCTTCCAAATTAATCGGCACTACCATATACTTGGATTTCCCCAGTGTAGGAGCCACGGAGAATATCATGATGGCGGCCGTGTTGGGGGAAGGTGTTACCATTATTGAAAATGTTGCAGAAGAACCGGAAATCGTGGATCTGGCCAACTTCCTCAATAAGATGGGGGCACGGATTAAGGGAGCAGGTACGGACACCATAAAAATTGAAGGGGTGGATAGCTTAAAGGGTGCGGTTCATCAAGTCATCCCGGATCGGATTGAACTGGGCACGTTTATGGTAGCTGCCGCTATCACCCGAGGGAATATCACCATAAAGAATGCGTTGCCAAGTCATGTGAAGCCCTTGATTGCAAAACTCAAGGAATGTGGAGCTGAAGTAGAAGTGACCGAAGACGAAGAAACTATTGTGGTTCGGGCAGATGTTCTTCCCTTAGTGCCGGCGGATTTAAAAACCCTTCCATACCCCGGGTTTCCTACGGATATGCAACCACAGTTTATGGCATTGTTAACCACCATCAAAGGGGCCTCCGCTGTGGTAGAAACGGTTTTTGAAAATCGTTTCATGCATGTTCGGGAGATGAATCGAATGGGAGCTGACATTCAAACAGAAGGTAAATCTGCCATTATTAACGGTGGTAGGTCCTTGTTGGGCACCACGGTAATGGCAACGGACTTGCGAGCGGGAGCGGCATTGGTGTTAAGCGCATTGGCAGCAGAGGGAACCACTACCATTGCAGAAATCCATCATATTGAAAGAGGGTATTCCAATTTAGTGGAAAAGCTGACTGGACTGGGTGCGGTGATTACAAGAGTAGAGGACTGATGGAAAGGTTCGGGAGGGCGGAAATGGTTGACGAACAGTTTTTGAGGTTACTATCAAAGGATTATCCCAATCGAAAAAAAGCCTTGGCGGAGATTATTAATCTCCGGGCAATCCTGGCACTTCCCAAAGGAACGGAGTATTTCCTGTCGGATTTGCACGGAGAGCACGAGGCCTTTATTCATATGATTAAAAGCGCTTCCGGTGTTATCCGGTCAAAAATTGAAGAGGTTTTCAGCGAGGAACTAACCAAGGAAGAGCGGGATCATTTGGCTGCCTTGGTGTATAATGCGGAAGCGGAAATCAAAAGGATACGTCAAAGCGATGTAGATTACGAATTGTGGTGTAAGTACAACATTTTTCATCTGGTGCAAATTCTGAAGTCGGTGTCCACTAAATACACAAGGTCAAAAGTGCGTAAGCGAATGCCCAAGGACATGGATTATATCATGGATGAATTGCTACATGCCGAAGACGAAGCCAACAAGGCCCACTACTATGGCGAAATCATCAACACATTGATTGAGACGGGTACCGCCACGGATTTCATTATCGGAATGACCAATACCATCAGCCGTTTGGCCGTGGATCAGCTGCATATCATCGGGGATATTTACGACAGAGGTTCCCACCCTGACGGAATCATGGATTTCTTAATGGATTTTCATGATGTGGATTTTCAGTGGGGAAATCACGACATCGTTTGGATGGGTGCGGCTACCGGTAATTGGGCATGTATTACCAATGTAATCCGCATGAATATCAGTTATAACAATTTTGACATGTTGGAAATCGGATATGGTATCAATTTGCGGCCCTTGGCTGTATTCGCCCAGGAGACGTATCGAGAAGACCCTTGCGATTCTTTCCGACCTCATGTTCTGGAGAGGAATCAATATGACCCGGTGTCGGAAGATCTGGCGGCGAAAATGCATAAAGCCATTGCCATTTGTCAATTTAAGGTAGAAGGACAACGAATTAAGGCCCATCCGGAATACGGAATGGAAGGTAGGCTGCTACTGGATAAGATGGACTTCGAAAAAGGCACGGTGATGGTTCGAGGAACCGAGTATCCTTTGAAGGACAGATGTTTTCCAACCATTGACCCTCAAGATCCTTACCGTTTGACGCCGGAAGAAACCTTGCTGTTGAACACCCTGGAGGCCTCATTTCTACGAAGCGAGAAATTACATAAGCATATTCGTTTCTTGTTCAGCCACGGCGGTATGTACAAAATTGCAAATGGAAATTTGTTGTATCATGGTTGTATCCCCATGACGGAGGATGGGGAGTTTGAGGACTGCACCATCAACGGCGTTACATCCAAGGGGAAAGCATACTTGGATTATTTGGATGATCAAGTTCGAAAAGCTTATTTTTCTCCAAAGGAATCCGAGGAGATTGGCCGCTCCGGTGACCTGATGTGGTATCTCTGGCTGGGGAAGAAATCCCCCTTGTTTGGGAAGGACCAAATGACCACCTTTGAAAGATGTTTCATCCAAGATAAAACCGTGCATAAAGAGCATTCTGTTCCTTATTATCATTTAATCGACCGTAAGGATATTTGTGAAAAAATTCTTCGGGAATTCGGCTTGACATCCGAACAATCTCACATTCTAAATGGCCATGTACCGGTGAAGGTGAAGGACGGTGCAAGTCCCGTGAGAGGGCAAGGACTATTGTTTATCATCGATGGAGGAATGTCCAAGGCATACCAAAAGGATACGGGAATTGCGGGATATACTTTTATTTTTAACTCACGATTTATGGCTTTGGCAGAACACAAGCCCTATGCTCCACTGCAACCGGACGGAAGTCAAACCTTCCATGCTCCCGCCTTGAGGACCGTAGAAATGCTTCATAAGCGAATGACGGTTCGGGATACGGATATTGGCAAGGATCTGCAGAAGCAGATTGAAGAACTACAATTATTGATAGACGCATATCAAAAAGGAACCATTAAAGAAAGATAGAAAGGTGATTTATGGCAAGTGAGAATAAATTCGCCGTGTTAATCGACGCGGACAACATATCGGAAAAGTATATCAAATTTATTATGGATGAAATTTCCAATGAGGGTGTGGCCACCTACAAACGTATTTACGGAGACTGGACCAAGCCTTCTTTTGGGGCATGGAAGAACATTCTTTTAGAGTATTCCATTACGCCCATCCAGCAATACGGTTATACCCAAGGCAAGAATGCTACGGATTCCGCCATGATCATTGATGCGATGGATATTCTTTACTCCGGCAATGTGGATGGATTTTGCCTGGTAACCAGTGATAGTGATTTTACCAGGTTGGCGGCTCGCCTTCGAGAATCCGGAATGGATGTGGTGGGAATGGGAGAGAAAAAGACGCCTAAGGCATTTATTTCCGCATGCAACAAATTTAAGTACTTGGATATTTTGCTGGAACAAAGTCGCAAGGAAAAGGAACAAATTCGAAAGGAAATTGAGGAGCGGTTAAAGAATTCAAAACAGGAAAAGCCCAAGAAAGAAAAAATTCAAATTTCCATCCCGGAAGGTTTTGATGAAGAAGGGAAAGAGGAGCCGGAGATGACTTCTCTGGAAACTATTTCGGATTCGGTCATCAACATTATCCGGGAAAAATCCGACGAAGATGGATGGGTATTTATCGGAGACCTGGGCGGCATGTTATTGAAGCGGCATCCGGATTTCGATGTGAGAAACTTCGGCTTTAGCAAGCTGACTCCATTTATACGATCGTTGGATGGTTTGGAGGTACGGGCGGAACGCCATGGAAGTTCCACCTTGCTTTATGCCAGAGAAAAAGAATCCAAAGATGATGATTCGAAAAAGATAATTTCAAAAAATAAGAAGGGGTAGAGATTACTCTACCTCTTCTATACCATGATTCCCATCTGCGGGATTTGTATTGCAATTTGTTCCAGATTCTGTCGATGGTGGTTTTTCTTGATCCCCATCTTGTTTTAGCCGAATGGCTCCTACCGTCATGGCCCCCACTGCGGCAATTTGGCCAATGGTCTTTAATCCATCCTTAACGGCCTCCGGATCTCTATGGACCGCCCCCTTCACCACCTCACCGGTTTCTCCGATGATGAGTTTTGCGTTGTGAACCCAGTTTCCCACCAGCATTTTCCCACCATCTTTTAAGTCATCGATGCCTTCGTCTACCTGCTGGATGTCTTCTCGTATGTTGCCCACCAGAACATCTGTGGCACCGGAAGCCAGGTTGCCGGCAATCCCTCCAAAATAAATCAGGGAATCCACCACACTTTCTCCCACGTTGTCCACGATTTTCTTGTTGGAAACTCTTCCGATAACCGATACGGCACCGCCGATTATGCCCCCTACTACAGCACCTGCCACGATGCCGGTTTTCTTCACTACTTTCATCCGAATCACCTCATTTTCTTTCTGTGATTTTCATTATACAATAGGGACCAAACCTTTACAAGAACCGGGGTTCTGTGTATAATAATAAGGCACGGTTCGGAACAAGCGGATGTAGCTCAATGGATAGAGTACCGCACTACGAATGCGTTGGTTGGGAGTTCGAATCTCTTCATCCGCACCATATCGGTACTCAGTGGAGTTGGTAATCCACTGGGTGCCCTTTTTTATTATGAATACGGGAAAACCCGCATGAGGTCTCAGCAGGAAGGGAAAAAATGTCAACAGTCTACGGAGGATATATGGGTCGGGTGGCTATGGTGGATTTAACAACTCGGGAAATTACCGAGTATCCATGGACAGATCGGCAAAGGGAACTTTTTATTGGCGGGGAAA
>CAYVFH010000044.1:0-8442 GCA_964450985.1 uncultured Oscillospiraceae bacterium
AAGATGGGTGTCTTGTAAATGGGCAAATACGGTGATAAAAGGAATGTGAAAAGGACTACAGCAAATAAAAAAGGAGGCTGTGCCTCCTTTTATCTTTTATATACTTTTAAACCTAGAAGCAGGCAACCGTGCAAGTAAGGAATCTCATTTTCTTTGAGATAGTCCAGGATTTCATCGCTTCCAGCCCCGGGCTGGATGACCACAGCCTTTACTTCTTTATTGTATTCTTTGAGAAGAGGGAGTCCTTTGGCAGGGTGAATGCATAAGTCAATCACATCCACATCCTCTGGGATTTCGTTCATGGAGGACAACTCTTTGCCCACAGGGTAAACGGTATACTGGTTTTGAAGCAGTTTATGTTTGATCTCATACGCTGTTTTTTCCTCATTTAAGGTATCTCCTAGCACAGCGAAGGTTTTTAGTGCCATAATATCTCGTAAATCCATTTTATTCCCTCCTGATTTATGGTGGATATAATACCTTTATATTATATCCCGTTCTTCATTCTTCAAACAATTACGCCATAATTAACCACCAATCCTATTATATGGGATGTTCAACTTAGCTCTTGAAAAAGCCGATTTAATCGGATAAACTGTATGGACAAGAGGGTGGAAATATGGTAGTATAATTTCGTTGCGCCGGCGTGATGGAATTGGCAGACGTGCGGGACTCAAAATCCCGTGGTGGCAACACCGTATGGGTTCGACCCCCATCGCCGGCACCATTCATAGAATAAATTTTCGATAGTGAAATTCAAGGAGGATATAAGATGGGTACAGCTGCACAATTTTTACCCCTAATATTATTGATTGTATTGATGTATTTTTTGTTGATTCGGCCTCAAAAGAAGCGGGAAAAACAAACAACGGAAATGCGGAACAGTGTAAGAGTTGGTGACGAAGTAGTAACCATTGGTGGAATTTGTGGGAAAATCGTCAAGACCAAGGATGACACGTTGGTAATTGAGGTGGGTGCCGATAAGGTAAAGTTTGAAATTATGAGATGGGCCATTTCCAAGATTGAAAACCGTTCCGAAGGGGGAAAGAAACCCTTGGAAGAGGATGACGATAAAGAAGGCTTTGCTCAGAAAAAAGTGATGCCTAAAAGAATGAAAAAAGCGGGAGATAATAAATCCCAAGAAGCTGCAGACGAACCATCCCAAGAATCTATGGACGAGACAGTTGAAAAAGTAGAAGCAGAAATTGTGGATTCACCTGTTGACTCTCCCTTGGAAAATGATGAAAAATAGCCCTGAAATAAACCGATAATCGGACCAAACCCTTGAAAAATTACCGTTTTTCGAGGGTTATTTTTTTAAAACACCTTGTTACTATATATATAATGTAGTAAAATATTAAGGTTAAGTAAGAAATTATTCAAATATTGGTGCTTGGAAAGGATCGTTTCATGAGTTACACATCGAAAAAAGTCATCGCAGTTCTCATTGTAATCATCGTCATTTTGGGATGGTGGCTCACACTCTTTGGTATGGGTCCCATTGAACCTATTAAAGATCGAATCAAGTTAGGACTAGACATCAAGGGCGGTGTGTATGTGGTATTGGAAGCGGAAACCGAAGTAATCGGGGAAGAGCTGACCCAAATTATGGAACAGACCCAGGCGGTCATTGAAAACAGAGTGAATCAGATGGGACTATCCGAACCGGTAGTTACCATCGAAGGATCCAATCGAATACGAGTCGAATTGCCGGGTGCGGAGGATGCCAATGAGGCCATCGAGTTGATTGGGAAAACAGCTCAGCTGGAGTTTGTCCTTGCAGATGGAACCGTAATGTTGAGCGGGAAGGACATAGAGAATGCTGGCGTTACTACTGATCAAGAAGGGGGAGGGTATGCCATTTCTCTGGAAATGACCCGAGAAGGCGGCCTAAAATTTGAAGAAGCCACTCGAATTGCCATTAGTGGTCAAGTGCAGAGCATGTATCCCGGTGTGGATCCTCGAGCCATTGTGATTCTCTTGGACGGAGAAGTGGTATCAAGTCCTGTGCCGAAGGAAGTGATATCGGGGGGAAATGCGGTGATTACCAAGGGTGTGATGGGGGGCTTTGATTTGGAGTATGCCTCCAATACAGCCGCTTTGATTCGAGGAGGTGCCCTACCGGTTGGCCTTACGGAAGTAAATTCATCGGTGCAGACTGCAAAAATTGGAATTAATGCGCTGGAAAACAGTGTGATTGCAGGCTTCATTGGACTTGTTCTTATTATGTTGATTATGGTTGTCTTTTACCGAATGATGGGAATCGCCGCTAATTTGGCCCTTCTGCTTTATGTCATTCTTATTTTATGGATTATGGTGGGAATGGGAGCGGTATTAACACTTCCGGGAATCGCCGGTATCATACTATCGGTGGGAATGGCGGTAGATGCTAACGTGGTAATATTTTCCAGAATTCGAGAGGAAATCATCAATGGGAAAACCATTCGCGTTGCCACTCAAATGGGTTTTAAACGGGCGTTGTCTACCGTAGTGGATTCCCAGTTGACAACATTGATTGCCGCAGTTGTTTTATATCAAGTGGGAACAAGTTCTGTGAAGGGCTTTGCCTTGACCTTGATGATTGGTATTGTAGTCAGCATATTTACTGCTGTGGTGATTACACAATGGATACTTAGAATTTTGTGTGAAAGCAAGAAGTGGGGGAAGAAAAAACATTTCAGCATTCGAGCGGATGGCTCTGCCCTGTTTAGTCTGAATAGGGACTTCCGATTTATCGAAAAAAGAAAAATATTCTATATGGTCTCTCTGGGCATTCTAGTAGTAGGACTTTTGGTAGGAGGGGTGCGGGGGCTTAATTACGGCATTGACTTTACCGGCGGAACCATGATGCAAATTGACATGGGACAGAAGGTGTCGCAATCTGAGGTGCATGACGCATTGCAGGATTTCAACTTAGACGAAGAAATTATATTTGCCGGCGACGACCAACAGGAAATTGTGGTGAGAACTACCGTGGCACTTGAAAACAAAGAACGTATGGAAATTGTAAGTGTGTTGGAACAGCATTTTGATATATCCGAGGATGATGTGTTGGCCATTGAACAATTCGGTCCTTCCGTTGGGAAGGAGCTGCAAAGGAATGCGCTTTTGGCCATCGCTATTTCTGCATTGGGCATGTTGATATATATTAGTTTTCGCTTTGAGTGGAAATTTGGAGTATCTGCCTTAGCTGGTGTGTTGCATGATGTACTGATGGTTGTGGCCTTTTATGCAATATTTCATGTTACGGTCAACAATCCATTTATTGCAGGAATATTGACCGTAGTGGGTTATTCCATCAACGACACCATTGTGGTATTCGATCGAGTGAGGGAGAACTTGGGGTTAATGAAGAAGAATGCCATGGATGAGTTGTTGAATACATCCATTAACCAGACCCTTCAACGATCCATCATGACTTCTGTTACCACCTTGTTGGTAATGGTACCTTTGTTCTTCCTATCGGGACCTGCCATTCGAGAGTTTGTAGTGCCTTTGATGGTAGGTGTGGCGGTAGGATGCATTTCATCCATCACCGTATGTTCCCCCCTGTATCATGATATTTGCAAGTGGACCGGGGGATCAAAGTACAAAGCAAAAAAATCGAAACGAAGATTTCTAACAAGAAAGTAGACGAGAATGGAAAGCAAGCAGGATTTCATCCAGGCGATTTTGGAAATCAACCCCGCTTACGACGTTGAGGCAATCGGGAAAGCTTACGAAACCGCGGAAGAATTACATCAAGGCCAATCCAGAAAGTCGGGGGAGAAATATATTACTCATCCGGCTCATGTTGCGTTGATTCTAGCTGAGTTAGGCATGGATGAAGATACTATCATTGCCGGGCTGCTTCATGATGTGGTAGAGGATACAGAATACGATCCCGAAATATTAAAAATGACCTTTGGTGAAGAAGTTCTCTTATTGGTGGACGGTGTCACTAAATTGGGTGGCATCAAGTATGAAAAGAAAGAAGACCTGCAGGCGGAAAATTTTCGAAAAATGTTTCTTGCCATGAGTAAAGATATTCGTGTATTGATTATTAAGTTGGCTGACCGGCTACATAATCTGCGGACCATCAACTATATGAGTCCGGAAAAAATTGCGGAAAAATGTCAAGAGACTTTAGAAATATATGCACCTCTTGCTAGTCGTTTGGGTATTTATACCATCAAGTTCGAGTTAGAGGACATTGCTTTTAAATACTTAGAACCACAAGCTTATGAGTCTTTAATCAATCAGGTAAAGGATAAGAAGGCGAAGCAAGAAGAATTTATTAGCCATGTCATGGATGAAATTAGAGAAGCTTTGGATGACATGGGAATACCTTATGAAATCATGGGACGCTCCAAGCATCTCTACAGCATTTACAAAAAAATGAAACAGCAGCAGAAGGAATTGGACGAGATTTTTGACCTGTCTGCCGTTCGAGTGATTGTGGAATCGGTAAGGGACTGTTATGCGGTGTTGGGAATTGTTCATACCCTATGGAGGCCTATCCCGGGGAAGTTCAAGGACTATATCGCCATGCCCAAATCTAATATGTATCAATCCTTGCATACTACGGTAATCGGAATGCATGGAGATCCATTTGAGATTCAAATTCGAACTTATGAGATGCATAAGGTGGCAGAATACGGAATTGCGGCTCACTGGAAATACAAAGAAGGTGTCAGTCAGGATATGGAGGAAGTCAAGTTGGCCTGGCTTCGACAGACATTGGAATGGCAAAAGGATATTGACAACTCTAAAGATTTTATGGAAACCTTGAAAGTGGATCTTTTTGCGAGTCAGGTGTTTGTATTTACACCACAAGGAGATGTGATTGAATTGCCGGCCGGATCTACTCCCCTAGATTTTGCCTTCAAGATACACTCTAATGTAGGATATAAGTGTATTGGTGCGAAGGTGAATGGGAAGATGGTTCCTATTGACTATAAGTTAGAGAATGGTAACATCGTGGAAATCATTACTTCTTCCACTTCCAAGGGCCCGTCTATCGACTGGCTGAAAATCGTGAAGAGCAGTAATGCCAGAAATAAAATACGGGCTTATCTTAAGAAAGAAAATAAATCCGACAACATTGACAAAGGTAAAGAAGCCATCGAAAAATATGTTCGTCGAAAGGGGTATGACCCGCAATTTGTTCTTACCAATACCAAGATGATGAGGTTGGTGAAGAATCTGCACTTATCTGGAATGGATGAGTTGTATACTCAGCTAGCTCATGGAGGCGCCTTTCTTTCCAAGGTGGCCATTACCTTAATTGGATATTATCACGAGGAAAAACAGGAAGAACTAAAGAAGAGCGAAAATCGGGTTGAAAACATCTCCGTTGAAAAAAAGAAATCTGGGGCAAAGGATGCCACGGGAGTTCGAGTTGTGGGGGCGGACAATTTGTTGATCCGATTCAGCAAGTGCTGTAGCCCGGTCCCCGGGGATGAAATTGTTGGCTTTATTACCAAGGGTAGGGGGATATCCGTCCATCGAAAGGATTGTGTGAACCTACTTTCCATGGAGGAGTCGGAAAGAGACCGGCTGATAGATGTAGAGTGGGATGATAGTTTCGCCAACAAGAGCTACGATGTGGACATTCACATTTTGGCCGAGGACCGAAAGGGTATGTTTAGCGATCTAAGCAAAGCTTGTGAAAATATGGATGTTCATATAACGGGAGTGAATGCGAAAAGTGGTAGAGACCACGATGTAACCAACATTACTTTGACGGTTTCCATCTCTGGAACTACAGAAATGGAGAAGTTATTAAAGAGTTTTCGAATGATCCCCGGGGTAGCCGATGTATATCGAGCTATAGGATAATATAAAGGAGTTGCTATGCGAGCCGTAATACAGCGAGTGAAACAATCTAGAGTACTGGTGAATGGGGAAGTGACGGGAGCCATTCAACAGGGTTTCACGGTTCTATTAGGGGTGTGTCAAGAGGACGATATACAGGATGCTCAGTATCTGGCCAGGAAAATTGCCAATCTTCGGGTGTTCGAAGACTTGGATGGGAAGATGAATGTAAGCTTGAAAGAGGTGGAAGGCAAGGTGTTGGCGGTATCCCAGTTCACTTTGCTGGGAGATACTCGGAAAGGAAACCGACCCAGTTTTGTGGAGGCGGCCCCTCCGGAAAAAGCCAAAACCCTTTATGATGCCTTTACATCCTTCTTAGTGGAAGAAGGAATCACTGTAGAAGAAGGAATATTTCAAGCAGAGATGATGGTGGAAATCAGTAACGATGGTCCCGTGACTATTTTGATGGATAGCAAAAAAGTATTTTAGAAAAAGAGAAAAAAGAAAAGATAGAGAACAAAGAGAAGAAAGAGAAGAAAAGGAAAAATAATGGATGGAAATTAAAATTTATGGACAACAAGGAGCGGCATGTAATACGTACCTGGTGATAGATTCTAACACCAACAAAGGATTTATAGTGGATGCGGGGATTTATGATTCGGAGTTGGTGGAGGAGGCCCAAAAACGAGGGCTCACTTTGACACATCTCATATTAACCCATGGGCATGGAGATCATATTAGTGGAGTGGAGGGGTATCGACAAGCTTTTCCCCAGCTAAAAGTGGTGGCCCACGAAGAAGAACAGGAAATGTTAAAGAACCCGGCACTAAATTTCAGCCGGGAAATTTGGGGGAAACCCATTGCGGTTCATATTGATGAAACGGTTAAAGAAGGAGACTCCTTGTTTGTGGGAGATATGGAATTACAATTCCTACATACGCCGGGGCACACCACGGGAGGTTTGTGTATCCTTGTGGAACGAGTTCTATTTAGCGGGGACACTTTGTTTCGTAATAGCATTGGGCGAACGGATTTTCCAGGGGGTAGCTTCGAAGAGATTCACGACTCCATTCATCATAAATTATTTGTGTTACCGGACGATACCGATGTTTTTCCCGGACACATGGAGCCTACGAATATAGGATATGAGAAGGAGAATAATTTCTTTGTATGAATTTTCCATACCAAATCATTTAAAACCATATGAATTTCAAGAATTGGTAAAGGTTTTTCTTCCGAAGGATAAATTCCGGTTGGTGGAGACCATAGAGACGGAAGATGTCACCAAGGATATGGTAAAACAACGATTGTATGAACAACTCTCCGAAATTACTGCATATCGGCCACCCTGGGGCATTTTAACAGGAGTAAGACCAGTAAAGCTTACGGGAGAATTGATGGGAAAGTGGGGGAAAAATAGAACAGAACGGATTCTACGGGAGCACTATTATGTATCCGAAGAGAAGACTCGGTTATTGATAGAAATATGGGAACATCAACAAGAAATTATTGGGAAACGTTCCAAAGAAGTGGCTCTCTATGTGGGAATTCCCTTTTGCCCTACACGTTGCCTTTATTGCAGCTTTCCATCCAATCAAGGAAATCAGGAAGATATGGATAGATACTTCAAGGCATTGGTTCGGGAAGTCCATTATGTGGCCAATGCTTTAAGGAATCGGAAGCAAGGGGTGGAAACCGTTTATGTTGGCGGGGGAACACCCACCACATTATCGCCACTGCAGCTGGAAGAACTATTGTCTTTGTTGAAACAAGAATTCATTTTGGATGATTTACGGGAGCTAACAGTGGAAGCCGGGCGTCCTGATACCATTACTCCAGAAAAATTACGAGTACTAAAAAAATGGGGAGTCCATCGTATCAGCATAAACCCACAAACTATGAAAACCGAGACTCTACTTCGAATTGGCAGAAGTCATACGGTGGAAGAAGTCCGGGAGGCATTTCAGGAAAGCCATTCCATGGGGTTTATCATCAACGCAGATGTGATTGCAGGTTTGCCAGGTGAAACACCAAAGGATTTCATGAACACCTTACATGAGATGCAGTCTTTGAAACCACACAACATTACGATGCACACGTTGGCAGTGAAGAGAGGTTCTTCTTTGATGGAACAAGACGAGGGGTATCACTACCGACAGCGAGCCATAGTGGAAGAAATGCTGGATATGGGATCAAAGTGTTTAAGAGAACAGGGCTATATTCCATATTATCTGTATCGACAAAAGCATATGGTAGGGTCATTGGAAAATGTAGGGTATACTTTGCCAGGGTATAAAGGGTGGTATAATGTAAGAATCATGGAAGAGCGTCAGACCGTTGTGGCGGTAGGCGCTGGAGGAATCAGCAAAGCATACTATTCAAATGAAGATCGATTGGAACGAATTCCCAATGTTTCCAACTATGAAATATACATCGACCGACTGGAAGAAATGATCCAACGAAAGAAAAAAGATTTGTTTATGGAGGAATTATCATGATGATTAACGCACCAAAAGGTACCAAGGATATACTGCCATCTCAAGTCTACAAATGGCATTATGTAGAGAAGGCTTTCGCTGAGATATGTAAAAGATATGGTTTCCGGGAGATTCGGACTCCTGTTTTTGAACATACGGAATTGTTTAC
>CAYVFH010000045.1:0-8278 GCA_964450985.1 uncultured Oscillospiraceae bacterium
GAAGCGTTCCCTATGGGCATTGATTTTCAACGTTTTGACCAACATCCGGGGAATCTGTCCTTATGCCAGGAGCTGACTGAACTAGAGGAAGAAGGGGATATGCAGCTCATTTTGTCTGTGGACCGTTTGGATTATACCAAGGGGATACCAGAACGTATTTATGCATTTAAGGAATTTTTGGAAAACAACCCGGAATATCGGGGAAAGGTGCGATTTATTTTAATCGTGGCCCCTTCCCGGGAGATATTAGATACTTACGATGATTTGCTTCGGCAAATCAAAGAGGCGGTGAGTGAAACCAATGGAGAATTCGGAACCTTGCATTGGATGCCCATTTGGTTTTTCTTCCGTTCTTTTTCTCAAGAAGAGTTGATTAACTATTATCGCCATGCGGACGTGCTCCTGGTTACACCCTTGAGAGATGGTATGAATCTGGTAGCCAAGGAGTACCTGGCCGCCAGAAGCGACGCAAAAGGCATGATAGTGCTCAGTGAAACGGCAGGAGCTGCCAGTCAACTGGTAGAAGCGGTTATCGTAAATCCCAATCATCGCAAGGGAATTGCCCGGGGAATCAAGCAGGCATTGGAAATGCCGGAAGAAGAAAAAATATCACGGGTTCGGACCATGCGAAAACGAATCAAGAATTATAATGTGAACTTTTGGGCGGACGAGTTTGTGCATGCTTTACATCGAAGGGCGGCAGAAAATGCCAGCCGCACTCCGGAGATTCGCTTGGAAAAGCACATGGAGTCCATAGAAAGAGATTACAGAAAAGCAGAAAGAAGATGCTTGTTTCTGGATTATGACGGCACACTGACAGGCTTCAAACCGCTGCCGGAGCAGGCCAAGCCAGACCCTGACCTGTTACGAACATTGGAGAGGCTGGGGAATGATTCAAAGAATACGTTGGTGTTAACCTCCGGCAGGGATCGAAATACACTGGAAGAATGGTTTGGATTTTTGCCCCAGATTCACCTGGTGGCTTCTCATGGCCTTTGGTATCGGGAACCCGTCACTAGGGAATGGAAAAAAACTACGGTGGTGTCGAATCGTTGGAAAAAATCCATTCTGCCCATTATGGAACTATATTCGGACTATATGCCCGGGGCTTTTATTGAAGATAAGGAGTATTCTCTGGTGTTGCATTATAGACAATGTGATCCGGACATGGTAACTCTTAAAATCAACGAACTACGGGAAACATTGCATGGCATGATTAAAACATCCAACCTAGAGCTTCAAGAAGGCAATAAGGTTTTGGAAATTAAGGACAAGAAGGTAAACAAAGGGCAGATAGCCAGTAAGCTGTTAAGTGAAGGAATTTATGAATTCGTGCTGGGAGCCGGGGATGATGCCACGGATGAACATCTATTTTCCGTATTGCCGAAAGATGGGTATTCCGTTAAAATCGGACTTCACAAGACCTGCGCACGATATCGGTTGAAATCCTGGAGATCCATGCGGAACCTGCTGGGTCGGTTTGCTGAGATGGATGGGTGAGAGGAATATCTATGAAAAAAGAAGGCTTTGTTCATGAAATTGAAAACTTCCCGCTGGATGAGTATCACATTCAATTGAATGAAGCACTTTTCCATAATGCCAATGGATACATTGGGGTTCGATACGATCTGGAGGAAGAATACCCCGAGGGGTTGGAGTTTATACGGGGGCAATATATTAATGGATTTTATGATGAGGCGGAAGTATCTCATCCGGAACGGCTGTATGGATTCATTGAGAGCAAACAATTTATGGTAGATGTGGCCAACACCCAAACCATCAAGTTGTTTTTAGAAGGAGAGCCTTTCAGCATGTTTACGGGGAAAACTCTTTCCCGTAAAATCTCCCTTCATATGGATCGGGGAGTCACTATTCGCGAGGTACACTGGCAGTCTCCTCTGGGGAAGGAGATATTGCTGAAGATTACCAGAATGGCATCCTTTCATCAGCCTTCTTTGTTTACCATTGAATATCAAGTCACCCCCTTGAATTTTTCGGGAGAGTTGGTTTTAGAGTCCTCTCATGATGTAGATGTAGAGAATTTTTCAGATCCCGCGGATCCCAGGACCGCTAATTTTTGCGAGAGATGCATTAACCCTACCAACTGTGAAATCCGCGATGGAGGTTCCTACATAGGGGCGATTACCACCCGGTCGGGACTACAGGTATATAGTGGTGTAAAGAATGTGCTTTCTGCCGAAGTAACCCCGGAGTTTTTCGTCAGTGAAAATACCGCTATCTGCGTATATCGACCAAAAGTACCTAAGAATGAGACCCTGACATTGACAAAGTTCTGTGTATTTTGTGATTCAGTACGCTATGGCAATTGCAAGGAAAGAGCCTATTATGAAATGGACCGGGCTATCGCCACCACACTACCGGAATTGTATCGGCTGCAGGAGAAATATTTGTCCGAGTACTGGAAGAATTGCTCCGTGGATATTCATGGAGATCCGGAATCGGATTTGGCACTGAGGTATAATTTGTATCAGCTGATTCAGTCCGCCGGAAAAGATGCCCATGGCAGCATTGCCCCGAAGGGCCTGAGCGGGGAAGGCTACGAAGGCCATTATTTTTGGGATTCCGAAATGTATATTCAGCCATTTTTTACGGTGACCAATCCGGAGATATCGAAACATTTGATTGAGTTTCGATATCAAACCTTGGAGGCGGCCCGGGAAAATGCTCGGATTTTGGGACATCACAAAGGTGCCCTATATCCTTGGCGAACCATTGATGGCAGTGAATGTTCCGGATACTTCCCGGCAGGATCTGCCCAGTATCATATTAATGGAGCGGTGGCCTATTCCATTATCGCTTACTATTTGGCCACAGATGATCAGGATTTTATGAAGGAAAAGGGCGCCGAGATTCTTTTTGAAACCGCACGTCTCTGGGTGGATGTAGCAAACTATTATAAGGGTGAATTTCACATTAATGATGTCACCGGACCGGATGAATACACATGTATTGTAAACAACAATTACTATACCAATGTATTAGCCCAGTACCATTTGAGGTGGGCGGTGAAAACTTACGAAATATTTCATGATGCACCGGAAATGCAGCAATTGATTCAACGGTTAAAATTGACGCCACAGGATTTAGATGAGTTCCGACTGGTGGCAGACAACATGTATCTCCCCTACGATGACCATTTAAAAATCAATCCACAGGACGATTCCTTTTTGAAGAAAAGTGAATGGGTTCCCGAGGTGTTCCAAAAAGAAAAGACGCCACTACTTCTTCATTACCATCCCCTGAATCTTTATCGTCATCAAATTTGCAAGCAGGCAGACACGGTGTTGGCTCATTTTATTTTGGAGGATGCGCAACCGGAAGAAGTTATCCGAAATTCCTATGATTACTACGAAAAAAGAACCACCCATGATTCCTCCCTATCACGATGCATATTTAGTATCATGGCTGCCCGGCTTGGGATGAAAGAAAAGGCAGTAGCCTATTTTGGAGAAGCAATCAAAGTGGATCTATTGGACTTACTGGGGAACACCAAGGATGGTATCCATACGGCCAATATGGGAGGCAGTTATATGGGGATTGTACATGGATTCGGGGGTTTTCGTTTAAAGGACTCCGGCATTTCATTCCATCCCATATTGCCAGACAAGTGGGAAGCGTATTCATTTAAGATTTGTTATCGAAATCGGAGGATGGCCATCTGGGTGGGCCAGGAAACCTGCCGATTTACATTAGAAAAGGGGGAGAAAATATCGATTATGGTATATGGGGAGGCATACTGTCTTCAAGATGAATTGGTCATACCACGAATGTAAACTAGGAGGGAGAAAGATGAATTACAAGGCTGTGATATTTGATCTGGATGGAGTTATTTGCAGCACCGACAGATTTCATCGGGAGGCTTGGGCAGAGTTGGCCCACGCACTGGGCATTCCTTTCGACGACGGAATCAACAATCGGTTAAGAGGGATAAGTCGCGGTGAAAGTCTGGAAATATTACTGAGAGACTACCCTGTTCATTTGACACCGGATCAAAAGACTCAATTGTTGCAACAAAAAAATACTCGCTTTAAAGAATTGTTGGAGAACATTACACCACAGGACCTTTCTCCAGGGGTTCGTGAAGTGATGGACGGTGTGAAAGAGAGAGGACTCAAGATGGCTATTGGATCCAGCAGCAAAAATGCGCCTCTTATTTTGGAGCGACTGGGGATTGGAAATGAATTTGATGCCGTGGCAGATGGTAATAATATTACCCGGTCCAAACCCCATCCGGAGGTTTTTCTCAATGCCGCCAGTTACATGGGAGTTTCACCGGAACATTGTTTGGTGGTAGAGGATGCTAAGGCAGGGGTACTGGCGGCATTGGCGGCTAAAATGCATTGCGTGGCCATCGGGGATGCAGCCAGGTATCATCTGGCCCACTACAATATTAGTAGTATTAAAGAAGTGTTGGCCATAGTAGACATGCCATATCCGTCCTCTAATCAGTAAAGGACGTAATGGGATATATCAGTATTGGTATCAGAAAGGGGAAATCATGAGCGACACAATCGAAAAAAATTCGCAAAACCAGCGGATGGCTTGGGAAAGCATCGATGTGCCGACGGTATTAGAGGAGTTCGGCACTTCCAAAGAGGGGCTGTCCCAGGAGGAGGCAAGAGAGCGGCTAGAGCAATACGGCGAGAACAAACTGCCGGAAGCAAAAAAGAAGAGCCCGATTATGGTATTTTTGGCCCAGTTTCATAATGCGCTCATCTATGTTTTGTTGGTAGCAGCTCTTATTACCGGGATTCTCCAGCATTGGGTAGATATGGGTGTAATCTTGGGAGTGGTAATCATCAACTCCGTCATCGGCTTTATCCAGGAGGGGAAGGCCGAGAAAGCCCTTGACAGTATACGCAAGATGATGTCATCAAACGCTACGGTGGTAAGGGACGGAAAGAAGAAGGAAATGGATGCCACCTTGCTGGTTCCCGGTGATATCGTATATGTGAAGCCGGGAGATAAAATTCCGGCGGATCTTCGGATTATTGACAGTGCCAGCTTGCGGGTGGAAGAGGCTTCTCTCACCGGCGAAGCAGAAGAAGTGATGAAATTTATCGAGCCAGTGGAGGAAGATGCCGAGTTGGGAGACCGAACCTCCATGGCATATATGGGTACTACTGTGCGAAACGGTTCGGGTATGGGTGTGGTGGTAGCCACTGCTTTGGGCACGGAGTTGGGTAAAATCAACACTATGATTAGCACTACTCAAGATATCGAAACACCGTTGATGCAAAAAATCAATCAATTTGGCAAGGGAATCTCGGTGGTGATTATCGTGGTTTCTATTCTTGTATTTTTGTATGGATATTTCTTAAGAGACATACCTTGGGCAGAGATATTCACTACAGTTATCGGAATTGCGGTGGCGGCCATACCGGAAGGGCTACCCGCCATCATGACCATCACCTTGGCTATCGGTGTCCAGAAAATGGCTCGTAGAAATGCCATTGTAAGGCGATTGCCTTCCGTAGAGACCTTGGGGGCGGTAACGGTAATTTGCTCGGACAAGACAGGAACCCTGACAAAGAATGAAATGACGGCGGTCTCTGTTTTTACGGCAAAAAGTGTCTATCGTGTGGAAGGCTCCGGGTATTCTCCAGAGGGAGAAATCCTATGCCAACAGGGATGTGATAATCAGTGGTCTGATTTCGCCTTGAACCGTATGTTGGAAAGCGCTTGGCTCTGTAATGATTCAGAAATAAACAAATTGGATCATGGAGAATGGGAACTGACGGGTGCGCCTACGGAGGGGGCATTGAAGGTTTTGGCCATGAAAGGGGATGTAAACAAACGGCAGTGGATGCCGGATCGAGTATATTCTATCCCCTTTGATTCCAATTATAAGTACATGGCCACGGAGAATTTCATCGATGGAGAATATTACGTGTTTGTAAACGGCGCTCCGGAGCGTGTCATGGAATTGTGCCAAAAGCAAATGCGAGAGGATCAGGAAGAGCCGCTGGATCATTCATTTTGGGAAGGCAAGATTGGAGAGGGGGCCAGCCAGGGGCAGCGCATGCTGGGGGCCGCCTATATCCCTCTGAAAGAAAAGAAGACCCACTTAACCCACGAGGACCTACAGGGTGAGCTCATCTTCCTGGGAGTTTTTGGACTCATTGACCCACCTCGAGAGGAAGCCATCGAGGCTGTTCGTCAATGCAAGGACGCGGGAATCGATGTAAAGATGATTACTGGTGACCATGCACTAACCGCCATGAGTATTGGAAAAGAGCTGGGTATTGGTGATGGGGAAATTTCTCTGGTAGGTAGCCAGTTGGAGGACATGTCTGACGAGCAACTACGAGAAGAAGTGAAAGCCTGCCATATCTTCGCTCGGACCAGTCCGGAACACAAGCTGAGAATTGTGAAGGCTATTCAGGAGAACGGTGGTATCTGCGCTATGACGGGAGATGGTGTGAATGATGCCCCTGCTTTAAAGAGAGCCAATATGGGTATCGCCATGGGAATTAAGGGAACGGAGGTTTCCAAAGATTCTTCCGACATGGTATTGGTGGATGACAACTTTGCGTCTATCGTGCATGCGGTGGAAGAAGGCAGGACAATCTATGCCAACATTCGAAAAACCCTACTATTTATATTGCCCACCAACGGAGCAGAGGCTGTTGGCATAATGCTAGCCATATTTTTAGGGTTCAGTATGCCCATTACCGCACCACAGATACTGTGGATTAACATGATTACTGCAGTAACATTGGCATTGTCTCTGGCATTTGAGCCCATGGAAAAAATCACTATGAAAAGACCACCCAGAGATGCCAAAGAACCTATTATAAGTAAGTATTTTGCTTTTCGAATTTTTGTGGTCTCTATCGTGGCGGGAATTTTTACCTTGTTGTCATTCCTTTACTGGAAAGAACAGGGGGCAGATTTGGAATACGCCAGAACCGTTGCGGTGAATACTTTGGTGCTGTGTGAGCTGTTCTATTTGTTGAACTGTCGTCAGATCATACAGCCTGCATTAACGAAGGAATTCTTCGGAAATCGGATTGTTTTCTATGTGATTCTGATTTTAATCTTTTTCCAGTTGGTGTTCACCTATCTGCCAGTGATGAATTTCTTGTTCATGTCGGTACCCTTGGACATTATGGGTTGGAGTTTGCCAGTATTATCCGGCTTGTTGATTTTTGGCATGGTAGAGATGGAAAAGGCCATCGTGCGAAAACTGGGGTTGGTCAAAGAGTAATATTTCGTTGCCCCGATTACCCGGGGACGTTATCATCCGTCAGGTAGGATAACGCAACAAGCAATCAAAAAGACGAGCCAACCAATCCGCTCGTCTTTTGTTTCCGTTATAACTAAATGATCTAGTTGGCCGCTAGTCTTCCAAGCCGTTCCATTCATCCCGGTCTCTATTCCATTCCGGATAGTTTTCCAAAATTTCACAAGGCATATCAATGCCTACGATAGCCACTACTTCACTTGCACTGTTGTACACGGGGGCAAAGCAAGACCAGATGGGTACATCATCGTCCCAACCGGAACGAGCTGCGGCCACTTCTCCATCCCAGGCTTCGTCAAATTGTACTTCGAAGCCGTAGTTGACCATCCAATCGTCCGGTTCTTCGGAACCATCTACGGTGATGAGATAGTCTCCGTTTTCATCCGGCACCATGCAATATACATAGTAGGCACCGCTTTCCACACGGAAATCATCCAGGGTGGGCTTCAAAGCCCAATAGAGATCGTTGTCTTGTCCATCCCCGGCGGCCACCAACTCTGCATGCTGGTCTGCCCATTCTCCGGATATGGCTTCGCCAATCTCGGCAATAACCACTAGTTCCGCATCCACAAAAGCGGCTAGGTCTGCGGGCATTTCAAACACATCCGGGGTTTCGGGACCTTCTCCCTCCGGCTCCGTTCCTCCGCCACAAGCAGCAAAGGCAAAGACCAAGGTGAATGCTAGCAGTAGAACCAATAATTTTTTCATTTTCCTTCTCCTCCATATAGGTTGATCGAAACGTTGAGACAGCGATTCAGATGCGCTATAACGGATACCCCATTTTACCATTTATAGGAAAAAGATGGCAACGGGTCAGGAAGCCATAATTGATACTTAGTTGTCGAATATAGAGAATGAACTTGCGCAAAAGGTATAAAGAGTGGGTTTTTTGTACTTTCCGGGGGAGGAAAAAGAAAAGAAGAAAAAAGAGAAAAAATATGTTGACATCGGGTATACCAGATAGTATTATATAACTTGCCGCCACGGGAGACCGGGCGGAAACAGGGGCGT
>CAYVFH010000046.1:0-7455 GCA_964450985.1 uncultured Oscillospiraceae bacterium
AGGTTAACCATTATTTGCCTCAGGGTATACAAATAACGGGAATCAATAAGCAGAATCCCTGGAATAAATCCATTGCTTCTACCTGTCAGGAAGCGCATTATCACATGGTTTTTCCCATAGGTTCTTGTTCTCTGGACGCAGATAATTTGTTACATTCATTCATGGCACAGAAAGAAATTTTAGTGGAAAAGAGCTCCAAAAAGCATAAAGATATTCAAATCGTTAACATCAAACCAATGATAAGATTTATCACCATAAGTCGAGACGATGACTTTCTAATCTTGGAAGCAAGCTTGGATGCAGGGAGTCAATCAAACCTGTCTCCGGAGCTATTAATTCAGGGATTTCTAAGATTTTCACAGCTTCAAATACCTCGCCATCAAGTCAAGGTTTTACGAACAAAACTAATATTTCAAAATAATTGACATATTTTACCATATATGATATTCTGTTTCCGCAATCGTCTTTTGAGAGGAGGCAGGATGGATGAAATGGCATTGGCTTCTTGAAGAGCTGGTCCATAAGAAAAGATGGAAAGCAACGTTGATGACTTTTATGCTTCTCGTTGCTTTTTTTGTGACCATTTATGAACACAAGCAAGATGATATCAAGGTACTTTCCATGAATGAAAACACCATGACTTCTGAAAGCACTTCGGACGAGTTGAATACCTCTCTTGTAAACTCCCCTGCCAGCATATTTATCGATGTCGGTGGAGAAGTACGATACCCCGGAGTCGTTGAGCTGGAAGCCGGCGCCAGAGTATATCAAGCCGTCGCCCAGGCTGGCGGAGTGACGGAAGAGGCTGATTTATCCCCTATAAATCAAGCTATGGTATTATCCGATGGAGATAAAATTTATATCCCCCGATATGAAGAAACTGCGCAATCACAGGCCTCTGCCCATAAGGGGGCCTCTTTTATTACCAATAGCTCAAGTGGCGCAGGAAAAATAAATATTAACTCTGCCTCGTTGGAAGAATTGCAAACATTGAGTGGTATAGGACCGGTAACGGCGCAAAAAATAATAGATTATCGAAACGCAAATGGCAAATTCTTAGAACTGAATCATTTGATGGATGTCCCTGGGATTGGAGAAAAAACATTCGATTCCCTTGAGGATTCCATTTGTATATAAAGAAAGGAGTGTCAAAATGCATCAATGGAAAGAACAATTCTCCCGAATGGAACAATTAATTACCGAAATTGTAGATCAGGAAGGGATTAATCCCTCCCACAAAGGATTCCGCTACATACATCAAGCGGTACGGATTATTTTAATGGAAAAAGATCGTCTGGATGCCCTCACAAAGGAAGTGTACGGACCTATCGCTGAAGAAAACCATACCAGCATTGCTTGTGTGGAACGAGCCATTCGTTTTGCCATTCGTAGTGGTATGGAGACCGATCAAAGAGGGGAGAGCCGGATGGATACCCCTTCCAATAAAGTGTTTATTGCACGGTTGGTTCACAAAACCCAAAGGCAGGAACAATTTCAACAATTGTTGCAATAATCCACCGAGAACACAGGAAATCCAACTTCCTTGTGTTGATGATGATAGTCTGAGTGTGGTATAATCCTTCTTGTGTGAAAACACAAATCCATTTTCATGAAGGAGGAAGCAAACCATGCTCCCCAAAGATAAAATACAACGTATCAATGAATTGGCAAAAAAGTCAAAAAGCATAGGTCTCAATGAAGAAGAATTACAAGAACAAGCATGCCTTCGGAAAGAGTATCTTACTGCATTTCGGCAGTCTTTTATCCGTCAGTTAGAAAACATTGAAATCGTCGATGAAGAACCGGAAGATTGTGATAAGACGTTTAAAAACTAACGGAGTAGTGTATAAAAGGTTATGTGGCATGGAAGAACAGGAGAATGCCAATACCCATCAAAGGAGATAAAAGACATGGCCAATCATAGAGACGTATATCTGGATTATTCTGCCACCACTCCGGTCAAGGAAGAGGTATTACGGGAGATGCTACCGTGGTTTACTGAAAACTACGGAAATCCCTCTAGTATATATACCATTGGGCAAAAATCCAAAGAAGCATTAAATCTAGCTAGAAGTCGTGTCGCCAAATTAATTGGCGCAAAAGAAGATGAGATATATTTTACATCTACAGGCACAGAAGCAGATAACTGGGCCATTTTAGGTGCCTTAGATTCCTTGAAGACAAAAGGAAATCACATTATTACTACTGTTTTTGAGCATCATGCCATTCTTCATACTTGTCAATTTTTGGAGCAACGGGGAACCCGTGTAACTTATTTACCCGTTGACTCTCAAG
The DNA here is from genome assembly GCA_964450985.1 of uncultured Oscillospiraceae bacterium. Classification (GTDB taxonomy): domain Bacteria; phylum Bacillota; class Clostridia; order Peptostreptococcales; family Anaerovoracaceae; genus JAAZGD01. The sequence continues at coordinate 2,296 of CAYVFH010000046.1, forward strand.
GCCTGGTTGATCCAAAAAAAGTGGAGGAAGCCATTACGGAAGATACCGTATTAATCACTATCATGGCTGTCAACAACGAGATTGGAACCGTTCAACCCATTCAGGAAATCTCTGAGATAGCGAAAAGGCATGGTGTCTTATTCCACACGGATGGTGTTCAAGCTGTGGGGAGTATTCCAGTTGACGTGAAAAAGTGGGGCGTAGACATGATGTCTATTTCTTCCCATAAGATTTATGGTCCGAAGGGTGTAGGCGCTTTGTATATCCGAAAAGGGCTACGTATTTCAAATTTTATGCATGGCGGAGGACAGGAAGGAAAAAGAAGAGCGGGAACGGAAAACCTACCTGGTATTGTAGGATTCGGAAAAGCTGCCGAGTTGGCTTATAACCATCTGGAGTATCACATAGAACACGTAAAAACACTTCGTGATTATTTTACGGAGGAGGTCTTGAGAAGAATTCCGGAAGTAACCATTAACGGTACCATGGAACATCGCCATCCCGGAAACATAAACCTGGCATTTAACTACATAGAAGGAGAGGGAATATTGCTACTTTTGGATCGGGAAGGAATCAGTGTTTCTACCGGATCGGCTTGTAACTCAGCCGCTTTAACACCTAGCCATGTTCTGTCTGCTATCGGTCTTCCGGTGGAAAGGATTCACGGCTCTATACGGTTCACTATGGGAGATTATACCACTCGTGAAGATGTGGATTATGTCATAAATGTTCTGGAAGATACCGTAAAAAAACTACGGGAGATCTCTTCTGTGAATGAAAAGAAAGGATGGTAGTATACCATGGGAATTTATAACGATACAGTAATGGAACATTTCATGAATCCACGTAATGTAGGAGATATGGAAAATCCAGATGGCCTCGGAACTTACGGAAGTCCAGTATGTGGGGATATGATGCAAATTGCCATCAGGGTGAAGGATGATGTGATTACGGATGCAAAGTTTAAAACCTTCGGATGCGGTTCTGCTATTGCATCTTCCAGCATTGCCACAGAAATGATTATCGGTATGACCATCGATGATGCATTGGCCCTCACCAACAAAGAGATTGTAGATGGTTTGGGAGGACTTCCTGCCGTAAAGATACACTGCTCCGTATTGGCAGATCATGCCATAAAGAGTGCAATTTATGATTATGCGCAGAGAAACGGAAAAACATATAAAGGCTTGGAAGGATTTGACCCTAATGCAGAGGAGGACGAGCACGATATAACGGAAGAAAGTGGTTGTGTGGGAGGATGTTCCGGCCCAGCCTGCGAGAAGAACAGCAATGAATCCAAAGAACCCAAATAAAGTAATCCTGGGATTAAGCGGCGGGGTAGACAGTACCGCCGCTGCTTTATTGTTGAAAGAAAAAGGTCTTTCGGTAACAGGACTTTTTCTGGATGTAACCGGTGGCAATGAAGAAGGGCGACACAGTGCAGAAAACACAGCGAAAGAATTAGATATACCGTTTCTTTACTACGATGTCAGTGACAGATTTCAGCAAGAAGTGATTTCCTATTTTCAGAAGGAGTATTTGGAAGGTCGTACTCCCAATCCTTGTGTAGTTTGCAATCCTCAAATTAAATTTCGCACTCTTATAGAGGTTGCGAATCAGCAGGAGGCCCCATTTATTGCCACCGGGCATTATGCTCGAACCTACTACGATGAGAATCTAGAGCAATGGTTTATTCGAAGGGCCCTAAGCGAAGATAGGGATCAAAGCTATATGCTTTACAGATTGCCGAAAGAAGTGATATCACGATTAATCATGCCGTTAGGTGAAATACAGGGAAAAAACCGCGTTCGGCAGTTGGCAGAAAACGCCGGTTTATCCAATGCAAATAAAAAAGATAGCCAGGAAATTTGCTTTCTGCCAGAAGGGATGAGCTACATTCAATATTTGGAAAATTTGGGAGGGTCCGCTCCAAAAGGCCCGTTTCTAGATAAAGAGGGGAACCTGTTAGGGGAACACAAAGGACTTTACCACTACACAATTGGCCAACGCAAGGGCCTGGGAGATTCCTTTGGAAAACCAATGTTTGTAAAATCCCTTCAAAAAGAAGGCCATGTTGTGGTTCTTACAGAAAATGAAAATGATTTGTATACTTCTCGAGTCATATCCTACAATAATGTAATATCCTTCCCTTTTGAAGGTATACGAGTGGATGCAAAGATTCGATATGCCGCCAAACCTGCGCCAGCCTTTATTCATTCCATAGAGGAAAATAAAATAGAGGCTCTATTCGATGAGCCTCAAAGAGCCCCTACACCGGGGCAATCTATTGTTTTTTATTTAGGAGATTTTGTGGTGGGCGGAGGATTTATAGATCCTACCACATGATAATGGCACGGACCGGACACTTAGGTGCACAATAACCACATGTAAGGCATTTATCATAATCAATTTCTGACAGACCCTGATCATTGATGAAAATTGCATGATTGGGGCAACGAGAAATACATAACCCACATCCTTCGCAGTCACCTTGATCGATGTGGATTTTTTTATGAGACACGTCCGGATTGTAATCCACAGGCATGTGGCCTTCCCAATAGTCGAAAATATCATCTACCTCTTTTTGGGATCCAAATCCCACCATCACGGAAGATATGCCAGAGATTCCAAAAACATAATTCAATGCTTCTTGGTATGAATCCGTCAGATTTCCACCGCCAAATGCTTTCATAAGAAATACACCACATCCTTTTTTAATGTTTGATTCAATGGCCCGTTCCATGTCTTCCTTAGACCCAGGCTCAGAACCGTTCCTAATTCCCAATCCTTTGAAATTTAACAAAGGGAAGAGCACATCACATTCCTTGATTCCAACCATCTTTTCCGCCACATCCACATGGTGCGTAGAAACACCTATAGCCCTTATGATACCCTTCGCCTTCGCGTCATTCAAACAAGCCCAAGCTCCGCTTCTATTTTCAAAATCATTATTATGACGAACCTCATGTAGAAGAAAGATATCGATAACGTCTCGATCTATTTCCTTTCTTGCCTGCTCAATGGCATCGGCCATTTGCTGATATCCTTCATCCAGGCACTTGGAAGCGATAATCGGTTCAAGTGAAGTACCACGAAGGGCTTCTTGAATATAAGGGTAGGTTTCGTAATACTGCGCAGTATCTAAAAAGTTGATACCACGTTCCAAGGCATATCGTAATATCTCTGCTCCCTTGGATACCGGAAGGTTCAACTGTGTGTTCCCAACGGTAAGAACTCCAAATCCAATGGGAGTCACCATGATATCCAAATTACCAAGTTTTCGCTTTTCCATACAAATTTCCCTCATGATGATTATCCAAAATTAACGTTTTAAACCTTCATATCATCATACCATTCAACCTACTAACATTCTACCCAATATATGTTCGGAAGATTACATCCTACAAAATAGGTCCCTGAAATATGGAAAACAAAGCTTCCCATAGTTTTTAAGAATGTGGTATCATAATAACAGTACGCACAAAAGGAGGTCCTATTATTCAAAGATTCATTAAGATTATGGCACCGCTAATCATTATAGGGGTACTGCTGGTTTACAGTCTTTTTTCTAACCCATCAAACCAAGATTTACCATACGATTTGCAAGAGTTGAATGGCCCTTATTCAGTGGAGCGTGTGGTAGATGGAGACACTTTTATTGCCGAGGTGGAAGGGGAGAGAACCAGAATTCGAATGTTAGGAATTGATACTCCGGAAAGTGTAGCCGACCATCCGGAGAGAATAACGGAGGAGGGATTGGTGGCTTCCGACTATACCAAACAACTCTTGGAAGGAGCTCTGGTTTTTTTAGAGTATGACGTAGAAAAGAAGGACCATTATGACCGTTTATTAGCCTATGTTTACATCAAACAAGGAAATGACTATGTTATGATTAATCGATTACTGGTGGAAGAAGGGTATGCTGTACCATACATCATAGAGCCCAATACCCGATACGCAACAATTCTTGAATCCGCAGAAAACAAGTAGTACAGAAAGGAAATCCCATGAACAAAGAGTTACAAAAAGAGGTTTTTGAAACCTCCATGATCCTTTACAGGGAAGAATTAGTAAAAGCCTCTTCCGGAAACGTAAGTATGAGATGCCCGGGATCTGACTGGATGGTCATCACCCCCACTGGTATTCGCTATGATTGTATGGAAGAGGAGGACATGGTATTCATTCATTTGAACGATGGCCGAAGAGAAGGGGACCAATGGCCTTCCAGTGAATATTTAATGCATCTGGGAATCTACCGCAAATATCCTGAAATTGGGGGCATTGTGCACACCCATTCTCCCTATGTCATGACTATTGCAGCTTTGGGGGATCCATTGCCCATGATTACCATTGAGGGAGTTCATGCAGGCAGTAATATGATTCCCGTTACGGAGAGATTTTGTATACCCGGCACACAAGATATTACGGATTCCATTTTAGAGCTTATGGAAGAGAACCCTCGGCTTCGAGCTGTTTTAATTATGAATCATGGTTTAGTTGCCATGGGAGACAATTTATCAGAAGCATTGAGTTTGGCTGAATCTATTGAGCGAGAAGCACAAGTCTATTTTCAAGCAAAGACCTTAGGAAAGCCCAAATTAATTTCCGAAGATCAGCGGCGCGAGATTCAGGAAAACTATATTAAAGGCAGGCAGAGAGAATGATTCCCCAAGATTTTATTGAAAAACTACCGTTTTTAGTACGTCCCGATAACATTGCCCGATACGAAAACGGGAAAGTATATATATTGGACCGCCGTATATATCCTTTTGAAATACGATTTGTAGAGTGTGTAAACTATGAGGAAGTCGCGCAGGCCATTGAGAATATGGTAACTCAAAGCCTGGGACCAGCCTATGCAGCTGCTTGTGGTATGATTCTAGCGGCAAGAGAAAATCAATCCAGAAAAGGGGAGGTTTTCTTGGAGTCAATGAATATGGCTGCGCAACGTATCCTACATACCCGGCCTACAAACCACGAAATCAGAGAAACCGTATCCGGTATGCTAGATTTTTTGAATTTTCATTTCCAACAAAAACAGAAAAGCGGAGAAGATATTCTGTTAGAATACATGGATTGGATGATTACATCACGTCATACCAAAAGTTTACATTTAGGAAGATTTGGAGCAACCATTATTCAATCCGGAGACACCATACT
>CAYVFH010000047.1:0-7280 GCA_964450985.1 uncultured Oscillospiraceae bacterium
CACTCCCACACAGCGCAAGGAGCGTTTTCAGGAGGCGGTGGATGCGATATATAAAGAATGTCCCGACGTTATCATTCAACCTAGTACTGGTGGAGCGGTTGGGATGACTGATTCTGAGCGGTTAGATTCTACCAATATTGAACCCACACCGGAATTTGTCACACTTGATTGCGGAACCGTCAATTTCGGGGGAGATGAAATATTTGTCAACACCGATAACACCATCATGAATTTTGCTCGAATCATGAAAGAGAAGGGTATGAAGCCGGAGTTAGAATGTTTCGACAAAGGAATGATTGATATTGCCTTGCGTGTGGATAAGAAGGGGTTGCTGGAACATCCACTTCACTTGGACCGGATGTGGAATCGGGAGACATGAATTCGATATGGCTACGGCTTCTATCATTATGGGAGGTCATGTTCGAGTAGGTTTCGAAGACAACCTTTTTATCGAAAAAGGTGTGTTGGCAAAAAGCAATGGAGAACTGGTGGAAAAAGTGGTAAAAATTGCTAATATATTGGGAAGACCCATTGCCTCTCCGGCTGAAGCTAGAGAAATACTACATCTGAAAAAGAGGTAAGACTACATGTCTACAGAAAGAGAGGATAAAACTGGAACCAACAAGATACCGGATGATGTAATAGCCATTTGTGCAGCCAATGCGACATTAAAGACTTCGGGCGTAGCGGATTTGTCAAGTGGCTTTTCTGATACCATATCTAAGAGCATTTTGGGAAGAGACCCTCTGTACACTGGAATTAAAGTAGTACAAGCGGAGGATGGAATCACATTGGATGTTCATGTTATAGTGAAGTTTGGCGCAAAAATTCCTGAAGTGTCCTGGGATATACAAGAGCAAGTTAGAAAAAGTGTAACAGAAATCACCGATTTGGCGGTAAAGGCCGTGAACATTCACGTTCAAGGAGTTGTGGAGGTAGAGGAGGAGGCAGAATGACCAGAACCAAGAGTAGAGAGCTATTGATGCAGCTTCTCTTCCTTATGGAAGTTCAAAAAGATTTTACAACAAACGCAGGAGAACGTTTTTACCGCGATCAGGAGATTATTGGTAATGAGTTTATGGACTCTTTATTAAATCATTATCTAGAGAACAATCAGGAAATTGATACTATCTTAGATCATTGTGCAGATAATTGGACAATACAGAGAATCAATAAAGTGGATCTTGCCATACTGAGATTAGCCACCACAGAGTTGCTATTCATGAGGGATGTTCCTTCGGCTGTTATTATAAATGAAGCAGTAAATATGGCAAAAAAATATGGAATCGACGATTCCGGGAAATTTGTGAATGGTGTTTTAGGTTCCATTTATAAAAAGCATATAAAGGACTCATTGAAATGAAAATACCTTGTGTTCTTGGCATTGATACCAGCAACTATACCACTTCTATGGCTTTGGTAGACCGAGAGGGAAACGTGTTAGAAGATCGAAGAAAGGGATTGCCGGTTCGCTATGGGCAGAGGGGTCTGCGGCAATCCGATGCCGTATTCCATCACGTGGCGCAGCTTCCGGAGTTGATGGAGACTTTGAGGGAACGATGGGGAAACTATCAATTAGCTGCCGTGGCTGCTTCCACGAAACCAAGGCCTCAACTGCATTCTTATATGCCATGTTTCCGTGTGGGAGAAGGCTTTGCCAGGGTATTGGCCGATGCACAGCGGGTTCCATTTTATGATTTTTCTCATCAGGAAGGACACATTTCTGCTGTATGGATGAATAGCAATTTTAAATTTAAACCGTTCTTAGCCATCCATATGTCAGGCGGGACTACAGAGATTCTTCGTGTGGATGGAAGGTTGACATTGTTGGGTGGAACCAAAGATATTTCTTATGGGCAAGTACTAGACCGTGTGGGTGTAAAGATGGGAATGACATTTCCTTGTGGACATATGTTGGACGAATTGGCCATGGGTGAAAAAGAGGGGATTGGGAAGCTATCACCTATTTCGTTGAAAGAGGGCTCACTCAATCTATCCGGAATGGAGACCCAGGCCATGCGTATACTGGAAGAGATTCAAAATAAAGACAACACTTCCCAACGAGAACATCTGTATGGCCGGCTTATTTACGAAATATTTCAGCGGTTCGAGGAATCCCTGGTAGCCTGGATTCAATATTGGGTGAAGATAACAGGAATTCATAACCTTCTGTTGGCGGGGGGAGTATCCTCCAGTAAATATCTTCGACAGGGCTTGAATCGTGCTTTTTCAGGCACAGATATTCGGTTGGAGTGGGGAGACGAGTCTTTGTCAAGCGATAATGCGGTAGGCATTGCGTATTTGGGAAGGAGCAAGGAGTGGCCGGAAAACCCATCACCGTTTCACAACTAAATCATTATATTAACCGGATACTGGGCACAGATACATTACTGGTGGATGTTCTAGTGACAGGAGAAGTATCGGGAACTAAAATACATACATCAGGCCATACTTATTTTACGTTAAAGGATAAAACCAGCAAGATTAATTGTTTCTTTCCGTCTTATATAGCCCAAAAATCCCAAATTCTACCCCAGGACGGAATGGAGATGTGGGTAAGAGGTCAGATTAGTGTTTATGAAGCGGGTGGTTATTACAGCATTCATGTGAAGGAACTGATAGGGGCTGGAGAGGGAAATTTGGCGGTTGCTTTCCAGCAATTAAAAGAAAAACTGGAAAAGGAAGGACTATTTTCCCCGGAGCATAAGAAAAAGCTTCCTGTTTTTCCCGTAGAGATTGCAGTGATAACGTCGGAAACGGGAGCTGCCATCCAGGACATTCTTTCTATTTTGACTTCTCGGAATCCCGGCCTAACCATTCGAGTCTTTCCCAGTCTGGTTCAAGGGGAACAAGCTCCTGTGCAACTGATACGACAATTAAAACGAGTGCATGAATTGTTTCCGGAAACAGATGTGATCATTTTAGGCAGAGGGGGAGGTTCATTAGAAGACTTGTGGGCCTTCAATAATGAAAACCTTGCAAGGGCCATTTATGATTGTCCCATACCCATTATATCTGCCGTGGGACATGAAACCGACTTCACCATTTCAGATTTCGTAGCGGATGCCCGTGCGGAAACCCCTACAGCAGCTGCTGTGATGGCCGTTCCCAATATTAGGGAATGGAAAGACAGGCTCCTATATTTGGGAAGAGAATTGCAGAAAGAGATGGCTAACCGAATTCAGCAGAAGACGCTTGAGTTAAAAGGCTATCAATGGGAGCATTTATATAGAATTCTAGTTCAAAGAATGGAAGATGAGCACAAAGGGATTGAACAAACAATACAATCCATGGGGAGAGACCTGGATAATCAATTAATACAGTATCAAATGAAGGTGGATGAGCTGTATGAAAAAATGGATTTAACCAAGCGATGGAGTTTACACTCGATGAAGTGTCAACATGTTCATATGCAATTACGGGAACGTATGGAAACCACCTTAAGAGATAAGAGAAGGAACTTGGCAACCTTGTGGAAGACCATGGAGGACTTGGATCCGTTTCAAATTATGGAGCGCGGATATGGAATTCTTCTGAATAGTGAAGGTAAATCCGTGAGCTCCGTCATGACTTTACAAACGGGAGAAGCGGTTTCATTCATTTTAAAGGATGGGAATGCGGAAGCGGAAATCAAATCGATAAAGGAGAAGAATCATGGGTGAGAAAAAGCGAACATTTGAAGAAGAGATGGCGCTACTTGAAAAATGTGCGGAACGCTTAAGAGATGAAGATGTTCCTTTGGAGGAGGCGATTCAAAGCTTTGAAGAAGGGATTAAACATTACAAAAAGTGCAACGAAATATTAACGGAAGCCAAGGAAAAGATTGAAACCTATAAAGAGTAAAGAGCTTGGAGGGAAGAAGCATGTATGAGATGACCTATTCGGATTACAAAGCCTTTTTAGAGGACCACTTGTTGGATTGCCTACCGGAAATTGATCCCAAAAGTATCACATTGTATGAGGCGATGAAGTATAGCTTGACAGCAGGGGGTAAAAGACTACGACCAATCCTGCTATTGGCGACCTGTGAATTTTGCGGAGGTGACATAAAGACGGCTTTGCCATATGCATTGGCTATCGAGTATATCCATACGTATAGTTTAATCCATGATGATTTGCCGGCTATGGATAATGATGATTTACGCAGAGGGGTTCCCACCAATCATAAAGTCTATGGAGAAGCTATGGCTATATTGGCAGGAGACGGACTGTTGAATACCGCCTTCGAAGCAATGAATAAAGATATGCTACTATATTTTGATGAGGCTTCTTGTTTGAAATGTCGGGTGAAAGCTTCCTACGAAATAGCGAAAGGCGCTGGATGTAGAGGAATGGTAGCCGGCCAGGTGGCAGATATCGAGGTGGTATCAAAAAATGCTTGTGGGGAGCTGTTGGATTACATTCATGTCAATAAAACAGGTGCACTGATTATGGCAGCCATTCGGGCGGGCGCCCATTTGGGAAATGCGGATGAAGAAACCCTTCGTATTTTTTCCGATTACGGGGAACTTGTGGGGTTGGCATATCAGATTACGGACGATATTCTCGACGTGGAGGGAGACGAATCGATAATGGGAAAAGAGGCGGGTCATGACGAAAAGACCTGCAAATGTACCTACGTAACCATCAATGGGTTAGAAAAAAGTAAAGCCAAGGTAAAGGAATTGACGGAAAGTGCATTAGAATTGATGAAACCTTATTATGATAATGCGGAGTTTTTTAATACATTAGCAATCGACTTGCAAAATCGGGTGGAATAGGGAGCATATAGCATGAAAAGAACATTACCGGAATATGATTTTCCGGCGGACCTAAAAAAAATGAATCTGGATGAGCTTGAACTTCTATCCTATGAAATTCGGGATTTTTTGCTGGAAAAAGTGTCCAAAACCGGAGGTCACCTGGCCGCTAATTTAGGAGTAGTGGAGCTATCTATTGCTTTGCATAAATTTTATAATAGTCCCTCCGACCATATTATTTGGGATGTAGGGCATCAGTCTTATATTCACAAAATATTAACAGGCAGAGCTTGTCGATTTGATACTTTACGCCAAATGAATGGGCTGAGCGGATTTCCAAAGTGCGAGGAAAGTCCCCATGATATTTTTGAAACTGGCCATGCCAGCACATCGGTAGCAGCAGCTTTTGGATTGGCAACTGCAAGAGATTTAAGGGGGGAAACCCATAAAGTAATTGCCGTGATAGGAGATGGCGCACTGACCAGTGGTTTGGCATATGAAGGTTTCAATAATGCGGGAGGAAAGGATACGGACTTAACGGTAATCCTCAACGACAACAATATGTCGATATCTCGTAATGTGGGAGGCATGTCACAGCATCTTAGCAAATTGAGAACCAGCCAAGGGTACTTGGAGTTTAAAAAACATCTGAAGAATACGTTGACACATATACCTGCTGTTGGAGAGGGTTTGTACAGCGGATTGGAAAGTATAAAGGATTCTATTAAATATGCTGTGATAAACGATGCCGCTATTTTTGAAGCATTGGGATTCAAGTATTTGGGTCCGATTGATGGCCATCGCATTGGCGATTTATTGGAGGCCTTTGAAATTGCAGAACAAATAGAAGGGCCGAAGCTGATTCATGTGTTGACACAAAAGGGGAAAGGGTATAAGAATGCGGAGTTGGATCCCAATAAGTTTCATGGGATTGCACCCTTTGAGAGAGAAACCGGAAAGGTACTGACTTCGATAAGTCATCCCAGTTATTCCCATATATTTGGAGAGACACTAAAGCAGATGGCGGATAAGGATTCCCGCATCGTTGCAGTTTATGCCGCCATGCTAGAGGGAACAGGATTGCAGGGATTTCAAAAAGCCTATCCGAAAAGAACCTTTGATGTAGGCATTGCGGAAGGCGGTGCCGTTACCTATGCTGCCGGACTGGCCAAGGGTGGATTACGACCTTTTGTAGCCATCTATTCTACATTTTTACAGAGAAGCTACGACATGATTATGATGGACGTGTGCATGCAAAATTTGCCAGTCGTATTTTGTTTGGATAGAGCCGGTATTGTCGGGAATGATGGGGAAACTCATCATGGAATATTTGACCTTTCCTACTTGAGTCATATGCCGAATCTAACCATCATGAGCCCTAGAAATGGGCAGGAATTGCAATCCATGTTGGAGTATTCTCTGACATTGCCGGGACCTTCGGCTATACGTTATCCGCGTGGAGAATCCATTATAAGCAATACAACGGAAGTGGTAGGTTATGAATCGGGCATTTCTATTCTAAAAAAAGGAAGTGATGTCGGCTTATATGGTGTGGGAATCATGGCAGAAACTGCTTATGAAGTCGCATTGAAACTGGAGGAAAAAGGGATTTCTGCTCAAGTAGTGGATCCTCGTTTCGTCAAACCCCTTCGAGAGCAAGAATTGCTGGAAACAGTTCATTATAATAAAATAGTCACCATAGAAGATAATGTAATATCCGGAGGTTTTGGTCAAGGGTTTCAATTGCTACTATCTCAGCACAAAAAAACGCCGCCGGAAATGCTTATATTGGGTTGGCCGGTCCAGTTTATTGAGCAAGGATCTCAGAAAGAGCTGTATGAGAAGTATGGTCTGGATACAAAGGGCATTTTAGAGAGGGTGGAGCATTTTGTCAAAGGTTAGGTTAGATGTTCTATTGGTGGATAAAGGCCTGTTTCCATCCCGCGAAAAAGCAAAGGGTGCCATTATGGCCGGAACCGTTTATATCAGCGGTCAGAAGGTGGATAAAGCCGGGACGCTGATTCCTGAAGAAGCTGACATCTTCATCAAGGAGGATGCATGTCCTTACGTCAGTCGGGGGGGCTTGAAATTAGAAAAGGCATTTACTACTTTTTCTTTTCATTTGCAGGATAAGGTTTGTATGGATATTGGGGCTTCCACCGGAGGGTTCACAGACTTTATGCTGAAACATGGTGCGCGAAAGGTATACTGTGTGGATGTGGGATATGGTCAACTGGATTATCGATTGCGTAATGATTCTCGCGTCACCAACATGGAGCGAACAAACATCCGGTATGTGAAACCGGAGGATATACCAGAACCAATGGATTTTATATCCGTAGATGTATCTTTTATCAGTTTGGATTTGGTTTTACCGGTAGCTTACCATCTGTTAAAGAATGAAGGGCAGTTGGTTTGTTTAATAAAACCCCAATTTGAAGCGGGGAAAGATCAGGTAGGTAAAGGTGGCATCGTGAAGGATGGCCATGTCCATGAAAAAGTAATCCATAAGGTAATGGATACGGCCTCCGAAGTGGGATT
>CAYVFH010000048.1:0-7027 GCA_964450985.1 uncultured Oscillospiraceae bacterium
TACAAGGTTAAGGGGATAACGTGGTAGTCCAAAGGAGACTGGTCCTTGTCCAAATATACGGTGGGATGGTACTGATGGGATTTCAGATCATTTTGTATTTCAACAAGCAGATGTTGCAAGGTTTCCTTGCTTGCACCCCCATGCTCCTCCAACCGAAATGCAATTTCTCTGCACAGAAGTGGAGAAAAACCTTCCAGATATGCAAGGAGACCTTTTTCAATACCTCCGGCATAGGAATAGATGGTATCCATTAATTCCTGAGAGAGTTGTTCTAGGGGCGTTTTCCCCTGGGAGGGAGGTAATACATAAGATTTCCCGGGTAGAATTTGCCGCTCTCGGCTTACGTCCATGGATACTCGTTTGATGGCATCCAGAATTTGATGGGAGTCACTATCCGAAAGAATGATATTGCTGTGCTTCCCCATTATTTCAATGCTCAGGGTTTTTCGGACGGAGTATCCCAATTCATTGGCACTTTCCAATTCCATTTGAATGATGCGATCTCGACCTACTTGTTTCACATCCAGGATTCGGCTGCCCGTCAGATGTTTTCGGAGAAACATACAGAATGAATAGGGAACCGACGGATTCTCCGGCTGTTTTTCTATGAGATGGATTCGTGGATGACTGGAGTTAGCAGACAACAGCAAAAAAACCTTCCCGGTGCCAGTCTTCATGTGAAAGGTAAGTTGGTCTGGTTCCGGCTGATATATTTTTTCGATTCGTCCATGAATGAGCTGATCTCTTAGCTCTTTGGTGACCGCAGAGGCCACAATTCCATCAAATGCCATTTGTAAAACCGTCCTTATTCTTGTATACTTAATCATGTTATCATATATTCCAGAATAATAGGAGAAAATAGGATGATAAAAAGTATGACAGGGTTTGGCCGGGGTGAGCATTCCGATGGAAAGCGAAATATTATATGTGAAATTCGGGCGGTGAATCACCGGTACAGTGACATTACCGTGAAAATGCCAAGAAAATATTCCTTCGCGGAGGAACGAATCAAACGAGCGGTGAAAGAAACCGTTCGCCGTGGAAAAGTGGAAGTTTCCCTGCAGGTTGAAAATCTGACAGAAAATGATGTGAATGTCCGGCTGAATACCATGGTAGCAAGACAGTACTATGAAAATCTGATTCAACTAAAAGAAGAGTTGAAGCTGGAAGAGAATCCTACCTTGGCCTTGGTGGCCTCTATGCCGGATGTGATGAAGGCGATGGTTGATGTGGAGGACGAAGAAGAATTGGCCACACAAATCTTGATTCCCGTTCAGTTGGCTTGTGAAAATTTGGATAAGATGAGAAGTCGTGAAGGGGAGAAGCTGGCAGAGGATTTGGTAATGCGTGGTCAAGCCATCCAAACCATGGCCCACGAAATTGAGGAGCTTGCCCCGAAAGTGGTAGTAGACTATGTGGAGAAGATGAAGGTGCGTATCCAGGAACTTCTGGGTAGTGAAGCCAACATATCGGAAGAGAGAATTTTGACAGAAGCGGCTATCTTTGCGGATAAATCCAATATTACGGAGGAATTGGTTCGATTAGATAGTCATATGGCTCAGTTGGTGCATATTATTGAAGAGACAGGGGATCCGGATGGAAAACGACTGGATTTCTTAGTGCAAGAAATGAATCGAGAGGCCAATACCATCGGGGCCAAGGCAAACCACATTGATATCACCAATAAAATGTTGCAAATCAAGGCAGAAATTGAGAAAATCAGGGAACAAGTACAGAATGTGGAGTAAGAAAGAAGCACAGGAATTTCTTGCTAGCTGTAGGGCTTTGTGATAATATATCTAGATGCACGATGAAGTGGTAGGAGTCAATATGCGAAAAGGACAATTGTTTGTGATATCCGGTCCTTCGGGCACAGGGAAAGGCACCATTTGTAGAGAGTTGGTGAAGGATTCCAATGTAGTTTTTTCCGTGTCCATGACCACAAGAGTTCCCAGACCAGGAGAGGTGGATGGAGTGGACTACCACTTTGTTACCAAAGAGGAATTCGAGGCGGCCATTCGAGAGGGAGAGTTGTTGGAGTATGCCACCAACTTTGAAAACAGTTATGGAACCCCGAAGAGATTCGTACTGAATGCCATCAATGAGGGGAAAGATGTACTGTTGGATATCGACATTAAAGGGGCGCTCAGTGTTCGACAGACCTATCCCACCGGGATTTTTATATTTATTCTCCCTCCTTCTATGGGAGAATTGAGGAAGCGAATTACCGGAAGAGGGTCGGAAGAGCCGGAAGCCATAAATGTAAGATTGGCCGGGGCCTTGAAAGAAGTATCCTACATCGACAAATATGATTATTGCGTGGTAAACGATCAACTGAAGGAAGCGGTGAATCGGGTAAAAGCCATCATGATTGCGGAGCATTCCAGAGTCTCTGCGGATATTTATAAACTGATTGAAGAGTATAAGGAGGAGATTTAAATGCTGTATCCATCCATTAATGAGATTCGAAAAAAGGCGGATTCCAGATATACCTTGGTAATATTGGCCGCAAAAAGAGCCAGAGACATTGTCAATGGCAAACCGAAGCTGACACAGACGGAAGTCGATAAACCGGTTTCCATCGCTGCCAACGAAATTTCGGAGGATTTAATTACTTATAAAAGAGAAAGATAAGAAAAAAACCGTTGCAACCGCAGCGGTTTTATTATACAATATCAGTCGGTCCTTAAGGAGGATATCTCTTTGAGGAAATTAGATATTATATTACACACACCGGACACTTGGTTTTAAATTAGAGTCCTATGTTCGGTGGAGGAGTAAAACCAAGGAGGAAGAAAAATGGCAGTAGTATCCATGAAGCAGTTGTTGGAAGCAGGGGTTCACTTTGGTCATCAGACCCGAAGATGGAATCCTAAAATGGCACCGTATATCTTTACGGAGCGAAATGGGATTTATATCATCGACTTGCAAAAGACGGTGAAAAAAATCGAGGAAGCTTATGAATTTATGCGCAGTGTGGCAGAAACCGGCCGCCCGGTTCTTTTCGTAGGGACCAAGAAGCAGGCACAGTCCGCCATTCTGGACGAAGCCAGACGTTGTGGCATGTTCTTTGTGAATGAAAGATGGTTGGGCGGAATGTTGACCAACTATAAAACCATCAGCGGTAGAATCGATCGACTGAATGAAATCAAAGCCATGGAAACCGATGGAACTTTTGAGAAGTTGTCTAAAAAAGAAGTGAGCAAGCTTCGTCTGGAACTGGAAAGATTGGAAAAGTTCCTGGGAGGCATTAAGGATATGAAGGGAATGCCGGGAGCCATATTTGTGGTAGACCCGAAAAAAGAAAGAATTGCAGTGAAGGAAGCTCGTATCCTGGGTATTCCGGTAATCGGAATTGCAGATACCAACTGCGATCCGGATGACTTGGACTACGTAATTCCTGCCAACGATGATGCCATTCGAGCGGTAAAATTGATTGCTTCCTGCATGGCAGATGCGGTAATCGAAGCAAATCAAGGCGAAAGCTACGACGATACTCCGGTATCTGAAGCAGTAGAAGAAGCCGGTGAGGTAGAAGAATCTGAAGATGCGAAAGATGAAGAAGAATCGGAGGAGGAGTAAATGGCAATTACAGCACAAATGGTGAAAGAACTAAGGGAATTAACGGGCGCCGGTATGATGGACTGTAAAAATGTACTGGTAGAAGCCGATGGAGATATGGAAAAAGCCGTGGAGCTTCTTCGTGAAAAAGGCATAGCCAAGGCCGCGAAGAAGGCAGATCGTGTGGCCTCTGAAGGATTGGTTCGAATTGCTTTTTCTGAGGATGGGTCCATGGGAGCCATCATAGAAGTGAATTCGGAAACGGATTTTGTGGCCAAGAATCAGGAATTTGTGGACTTTGTGGATGCTTTGGCATGGAAAGTTCTAGAATGGACCGATGGAAAACCGGAAAGCTTCCTTGCCATGGATTTAGATGGGGAGACGGTGCAGGAAGCCCTTCAGGGCAAGATTGCAAGAATCGGAGAAAACATGAACATCCGCCGATTCCATCGAGATGCTTCGGAAGGCTGTAAGTATGTTGGGTATCTACATGGAAATGGTAAAATTGGTGTTGTGGTTGGCCTGAAAACCGAAGCCAACTTAGAAGAAGTAAGCGGATTGGGCCGGGACGTAGCCATGCAGGTAGCGTCTATGAATCCTCTGTTTGTGGATGAATCCAAGGTAGATCCGGAATACATCGAAAACGAAAAGAAAATCATGACACAGCAAGTGTTGAATGAAGGCAAAAAACCGGAAATGGTGGAGAAAATCGTGGAAGGAAAAATCAAGAAAGAAGTAAAAGAAATTTGCCTGTTGCAACAAAAGTTTGTGAAGAACAGTGAACAGACAGTGGCTCAATATGTGGAAGAGACGGCCAAGTCCTTAGGGAAAGACATCCAGGTAGTATCTATGGTTCGATATGAAGTGGGTGAGGGGATTGAAAAGAAGGAAGAGTGTTTCCTTGAGGAAGTCATGAAACAAATGGGCAACTAGCTTGTGCGGTACGGCACCGGGCTCTTTTCAGGGGTTCGGTGCTTTTTTGTATCAATGAAGAATCAGTATAAGGAGTGGCGAGAAAGATGAAACCTCTCAAACCAAGCGAGATTTTAGACGTAGTTATTGAAGTCGGTGAAGAAAAAGGGAACAGTTCGTTCCTTCGACTGGCGGTGTTGGGGTTTTTAGCCGGCGCCTTTATTGCGTTGGCAGCTGCCGGTTCTAATGTAGCGGCTTATAATTTACTGTCAAACCCGGATACCTATGGCATAGGGAAGGCATTGGCCGGGGCTGTATTTACCACCGGTTTGATGTTGGTGGTTGCTGCAGGTGGTGAGCTTTTTACCGGGAATACGATGATGGTGGCTAGTTTAGCATCCGGGAAAACTACCTGGGCCAAAATCGCCCGCAATTGGATTATTGTGTATTTGTCGAATATGGTGGGGTCGTTGCTGGTGGCCTATTTTATTGTGATTTCCGGTAATTTGGATGCTTCCGCCGGTTTGTTAGGTGGGGTAACCATCAAAATTGCGGCCGGCAAAACATCCCTCACCTTTATCCAGGGGCTGATTCTGGGCATACTTTGCAACTGGCTGGTTTGTTTGGGTGTCTGGATTGCTTATGGGGCGGATACCATGACGGGTAAGCTGTTGGGTTGTTTCTTCCCCATTTGGCTATTCGTCACATCTGGCTATGAGCATAGTGTGGCCAATATGTATTATATCCCCGCAGGAATCCTGGCGAAGGGTCAGGAAACGTATCTCAATTTATCTGGTGCGTCGACGGAGATGTTGCAAAGTCTTGACTGGTCCGGATTTTTCCTGGGGAATCTCATACCTGTTACCCTGGGCAATATCATCGGGGGTGGTTTATTGGTAGCAGGGGCATATTTTCTTGCTTATCGAAAGGGATAAGGGGGCGAAAGAGGATTATGGATTGTTCCATAGGGCCAGGGTATGGTATAATACCTTCGGATTGTTTTAGGACCATAAAGGGAACCAGAGGAGAAGCATATGGAGCCAAAATACAAGAGAGTCATTATTAAAATCAGTGGGGAAGCCCTGGCTGGAGACAATAAATTCGGGCTCAATGAAGAGGTGTTGGGGAAGGTCGCCAATGAAATTAAAAAAATCCATGAAATGGGTGTGGAAGTGGCCATTGTTGTAGGAGGTGGAAACTTTTGGAGAGGGAAGACGTCCAAAAGTATGGACCGGGCCACGGCAGACTACATGGGGATGTTAGCAACGGTTATCAATGCTCTGGCCCTGAAAGATGCATTTGAAGCAGCTGGATTGAATGCACGCGTGCACACTGCCATTGAAATGAAAGAGGTGGCGGAGCCCTATATTCGTCTTCGAGCCATCAAACAGTTGGAAAATGGAGAAGTGGTGATCTTCGGTGCGGGAACAGGGAATCCTTTTTTCTCCACAGATACCACGGCAGCTCTGAGAGCGGCAGAAATGGAAGCAGATGTGATTTTACTAGCTAAGAATGTAGATGCGGTATATTCCAAAGATCCGGAGTTGTATCCGGAAGCTGTGAAATATGATACCATCACACATAAAGAAATACTGGAACAGCAGCTGGGAGTTATGGATTCTACCGCCGCCAGTCTATGTATGGACAACAATATACCTGTTCATGTTTTCGCCTTGGCTACGGAGGGGAATATGGCAAAAGCTGTTTTGGGAGAACCTATCGGCACCCTGATAAAATAGAAGAAATCACAGATAAAAAGGAGGAAGTCTTATGAGTAAGGATGCAATGAATCGGACGGAAGAAAAGGCCGAAAAATGCTTGATGTTTTTAAAAGAAGAACTAAATACTGTTCGGGCGGGCCGTGCGAATCCTGCTTTGTTGGACAAGGTAGTGGTGGATTATTATGGAACACCGACCCCGCTTCGAAATATTGCCAACGTGTCTGCGCCGGATCCCCGTACACTGCAAATCACCCCCTTTGACCCTTCTTCCATCAGTGCAGTGGAAAAAGCCATTAACATGGCGGATTTAGGCATTAACCCCAGCAACGATGGGAAAAATGTGCGGCTGGTGATTCCCCAGGTTACGGAAGAGCGAAGAAGAGACTTAACGAAGCTGGTAAAAAAAATGGGCGAGGATGCCAAAGTGGCCGTAAGGAATCTTCGGCGGGATGCCAACGATGAATTGAAAAAACAGGAAAAAGCCGGGGAGCTGACAGAAGACGATTTAAAACATGATATGGATGAGATTCAGAAGCTGACGGACAAGAGTATAAAAGATATCGACGAAATTGTTGCAGCAAAAGAAAAGGAAATCATGGAGGTCTGAGAAGACCTCCTTTTCTAAAAAAGGTAAGGGTTATGGCGCAGCAGATTCCCCAACATATTGCTATCATTATGGATGGTAACGGACGTTGGGCAAAACAGAAAAACCTTCCCAGAATGGCGGGCCACCATGCCGGTATGAAGGCTATGAAGGAGATTGTGAAGCATTGTTCCCAGCTGGGCGTCAAACATTTGACGGTCTATGCCTTTTCCACAGAAAACTGGAAAAG
>CAYVFH010000049.1:0-6649 GCA_964450985.1 uncultured Oscillospiraceae bacterium
GCTCCTGCAGGAATCAGGCCCATCTCAGAATATTCCACAGCTCCTATGAGCAGGGGAATATTTTTGCTTTCAATGTGCAAGGTTACTCGGCTGCCTTTGGCCATTTCATAGGCATGGCCCAAAAACCCAAAGCCGGTGATATCTGTGATGCTATGAATGCCCAATGGTGTAGCGCCCCTCATTTCACCGATATTGTTCAATGTGGTCATGGAAAGGATGGCTTGTTCCAAAGATTCCCGGCTGGCCATTTCTGCTTTTATGGCAGTATTGATAATACCTACGCCCAATGGTTTGGTCAAAATCAATACATCTCCCGGTTTGGCCCCCGTATTGGTTATGATGTGAGAGGGGTGCACGATTCCGGAAACCGATAGACCGTATTTGGGTTCATCGTCCTCAATACTATGGCCTCCCACTAAAATGGCACCGGACTCCAGCACCTTGTCCTGGCCACCCTTTAGTATTTGTGAGAGAACGGATATGTCCAGGCAACGGGGGAAGCAAACGATATTCAACGCCAAAATGGGCCTTCCGCCCATGGCATAAATATCACTTAACGCATTTGCCGCTGCGATTTGACCAAAGGTATAGGGATCATCCACCACCGGTGTGAAGAAATCTAATGTTTGAACCAGGGCGGTATCTTTACTGATTCGATATACGGCAGCATCGTCAGAAGTGTCGATTCCAACCAAAAGATCGGGGTGAGAGGTTTTCTCCAGTTGACACAAAACTTGTGCCAACAAATCCGGAGATAGTTTGGCTGCTCAACCAGACGCTTTGGTCAGTTGTGTCAGTTTTATATCCAATGAACTCATGTCAACTTTTTCACCGGAGCTTCGGTGATGCCTCCTTCCTCTGGAATTTTACTCCCCACTATAAACCATCTCAAAGTCACCCTTACTGTTGATATAGATTTTCTCAATATGAGCATCAATAAGGATGTGATAGTCTCCATCAAACTGAATATGGGCACTTACTCCGCAATTGGAGCTCAATGCCCGGGGAACCGGCATTAAGCTGCAGGGGATATTCATTTGGTTCATTCGGCGTTCAAACCGAATGGCTCCCGTATGAGTGAAGAACAGTACTTGATATTCCCTGCTCATTTTTTCGCCATGAGGACAAAAGCTTCGTCTACCTTTTCAACGGTCACCTGGTACCCATTTTTCACCATAAACCTTTCAACGTTTTCCCTGGCGGTGGTGTTGTCTACCATAACCGTTACACCATCCGGGTTTTCTTCCAATGCTTTCTTTGTAGCCAGAACGGGCTGAGGGCAGCTCATTCCACTGGTGTCAATTGTTTTCATAGTATCCTCCGAAAACTCTATAAAATGAATGTTAACTTTTCGCTTTTCTTAGGAATTCGGAATTCCCCCAAGAAATAATCAACAATATTACGATGCAAAGGATGACCGCAATCTGCCCGGGAAGAGTGGCGCCAGCAGCACTGGAGGCCAGACCGAAATTATGTGCGATTGCCGCACCTATGAAAAGCCCAATGACGGAGATCACGGAGTCGGTATTTCCTTCTCCCGACAGAATCAATTGTCTCATAGGACAGCCCCCCAATAATACGGAGCCCCATCCCACCAAAGACATTCCCAGGAAATTCCACAAGCCATCGGTATGGGCAATAGGCTGCCCTTCAAATCCCAGATTGAAATTCCCAAACGCCAGATTACCCAAGAAACTGAAGACCAGAATCATGGCCAGCCCCAACAAGAGGTGGGAATCCCTGAAAAGAATAGTGTCCCGTGCTCCTCCTACGGTACATAATCGGGACTTTTGTGCCAATCCGCCCACGATCAATCCGGCCAGTAAGGATATCCATATGGGCGCTCTGGAAGCACCAGGTCCGGATTCGCTGAAGAAAAGGAGGGAAGGAATGGCCAATAAAATAACCAATAGAGCTAGATTAACAACGGGAAATAGATACCCTTCCATGTGAGTCAAAGTATAACTCCGTTTCAGGTTAAACCCTTTGTTCAGGAATAGGATTCCCACATAAATTCCGGCAAGGAAACCCACCAAACCAACTACTGCATTCAAGTCGCCTCCCGCAATACGAAGCACCATCCGCAGAGGGCATCCCAGAAAGACCAGGGCTCCAATCATGACAATAATGGATAGGATAAGCCGGGTAAAAGGCGATGAACCTCCCCGGGATAAGAATTCCTTATTTTTGCTGGCCAAAATAAAGGAGCCCAACACCAGACCCAATATCTCGGGTCTTACATATTGCACCACATCTGCTCGATGGAGCCCCATTCCGCCCGCGATATCCCGTATAAAACAAGCGATGCAAAATCCCATGTTGGCGGGATTTCCAAAAAACACAAGAAGTACAGCAAAAATTCCGACTACACTGCCGGCCACAATAATGGCAATCTTATTTTTCACCACGATACCTTTCATAGACATTTATATTGCGATATCTTTCATATAGGATTGTATCAACGGGGATGGAGGTTGTACAATAAGAAAAGCAAATGAATTCATTCCCTGGTATTACCGTATAGAATAGCAGTTGTAATGCAGGTTGCTTTCCCTTTTAAGGAAAGGTTATAATATTAGTGGCATAAGTCTAAAATTGCCGGTAAGGGGGTTTGCCATGGGCGACGCAATGAAAAATCTATATATGGACAATGGAGCCACGTCCTTTCCCAAAGCACCGGGGGTTTCGGAGAGTATGTGCAACTATTTGAATTATGTAGGGGCCAGTGTGAATCGTGGTGTTTATCATAATTCTCACGAAGCGGAAAACACACTGTATGAAACCAGAGAGTTGCTATGTTCACTTTTCGACTTTGGTCAGCCGGAAAATGTAGTGTTTACTAAAAACGTGACCGAAAGTCTGAATGTTTTACTGAAAGGGCTTTTCCAGAAAGATAATCATGTAATCGTTTCTTCGGTGGAGCATAATGCAGTGATGCGACCCCTCAACGCATTGAAGGAAAGAGGCATAGATTATACCCGGATTATGTGCGATAAGAACGGCGCCATTACGGCAGAAGACATTTTGCCTGCCATAAAACCCAATACAAAGGGAGTGGTGATGACCCATGCTTCCAATGTAAGCGGGACCATTCTATCCCTGGAAAAAGTGGGGGATATATGCAAGAAAAATGGATTGAATTTTATCATAGATGTTGCCCAGACGGCGGGGATTATCCCTGTAGATTTTCAAGCATTAGGGGCAGATGCCATTGCATTCACAGGGCATAAATCTTTACTGGGGCCACAGGGTGTGGGGGGATTTTTAATCACCAATCAACTGGCAGATCAGATGTCCACTTTTATTGAGGGGGGAACCGGCAGCTTGTCGGACCTGGAAATACAACCCCATTATATGCCGGACAAATTTGAAGCCGGCACTCATAATATGCCAGGTATTTACGGTTTGAATGCCGCATTGAAATATATCATGAAAGAGGGAACCGAAACCATTTACCATAAAGAAATGGCGCTGATGGAAATATTTCTGGAGGCCCTTATGAACATGGATCATATACAGATAGTAGGAAGAAAAGACACAGAGCAGCGGGTGGGCATTGTTTCCGTGGACTTTATTCACGGAGACAACGGGGAAATGGCATATCGTTTGTATTCGGATTCGGGAATCATGACCCGAAGCGGCATGCATTGTGCACCCTCTGCCCATCAAACTATGGGTACATACCCTAGGGGAACGGTCCGATTCGGGCTTAGTCATTTTATGGAAAAGGCAGACATTTGTTATGCCATAGACCAAATCAATAAGTTGAGATAAGAAGGGTGGTTTCATGGAAATCAATCAAGTGAGGACATTTGTCACGGTAGCCAAAGTGGGAAGTTTTTCCAAGGCGGCGGATTTGCTCTACGTTTCTCAGCCTACGGTAACTAATAATATTAAGAAGTTGGAGGATGACCTGGGCATCCATTTGTTTTATCGCAATCACAGAAGCGTGTCCCTAACGGAATCCGGGTCTCTCTTTTATAAACATGCCATGGAAATTATCAATGCCTATGAAAAGGCGAATCAGTTTCTGACCGGGTATAAAAAAGACATGGAAGGAAGTCTGGAATTATTCGCCAGCACCATACCGGAACAATATCTTCTTCCCGGCGTGATTGCGGCATTTCGGGAAAAATATCCTTTGACTCGAATTGTCATGAAACACCTGCCCTCACAGACTATCTTAGAGAAACTGTTGGCAGGGCATATCAACTTCGGGTTTGTAGGTGTGAAAAACGGGAAAGAAGAACTTGCCTACCTGGACCTCTTCAAGGAACATTTGGTATTGATTACTCCACCGGATAAAACCTTTGAAAAAAATCCGGTGGCAATCCGTGATCTTTTAGACGAAGTCATTATTATAAGAGAAGAGGGCTCGGGCACCCGGCGGGTTTTTGAACAAGAAATGAAAAAGAAAAATCTGGATTTGGATATGTTCCAAGGGAAAATAGTCAGTGAAAGCCTGGAGGCCATTAAACGGATGGTATCGTTGGGTGTGGGAGTTAGCTTGGTTCCTTATGTTTCCGTAAGAGATGATATGCTTACGAGAAAATACAATGTGTATGATATGGCAGACTTATCCTTACAAAGAGTTTACAGCCTGGCTTTCCGAAAAAACAGAGTGCTTTCTCCCATAGAAGAGGAATTCAAATCATATATTGAGAATTGGAAATGGCAGGTGTGAACCATGGCGAATGGAAAACCATTCGATTCATGGAAAGCGAAACAGAAAGAAGGTGTTGGGATGAATCAAATAAAGTATTTAGAAGAGCTGAAAGAAATTTCACAAGACCTGAATCCCCGACTGATTGATTTTTGCCAGCAAATTATCAGAATCCCTTCTCTGTCCGGCGAGGAAGGGCTGGTGGCGGATGCCTTTCAAAGGGAAATGGAAAAGCTGGGTTATGATGAGGTGTTTCGGGACGATTGGGGTAATCTGGTAGGACTTGTTCGCGGAACGGAGAAAGGTCCCACCATCATGTATAACGGCCATATGGATGTTGTTACCCCGGGGAAAACCGAAGATTGGGGTGGATATGATCCCTACGGTGCTACCATTGATAAGAGCCTCATATTAGACTGGAAGTGTGAAAAAGAAGAGTCCACCGAAGTGATCCACGGAAGGGGTGCTTCCGACATGAAGTGCGGCCTTGCCGCCCAGGTGTATACCGGTGCTGCATTATTGGAACTAAGAAACCGTGGAATTCCATGGAAGGGAACCTTCCTTTTAGCGGCAGTGGTGCTGGAAGAAAACGGGGAGATGATGGGAACCATAAAGTTGACAGAGGAATGCCTCCCGGCCAAGGGCATTCAAGTGGACGGTATGGTATGTGCAGAACCCAGCAGCTTGCGGTTGATGCTTGGCCATAGAGGAAGAATGGAACTAAGAGTCACTGTTTTTGGAAAAAGTTGCCACGGCAGTTCTCCATGGCTGGGAATCAACGCGGCGGAAAAGGCAGCAAAACTAATTCTGGAAGTGAACAAAAGGATTGTAGCAAATGCCAAAGAACATCCTCTGTTGGGGAAATCCGGTATCGCTCTCACAATCCTTGAAAATGAGCCCAATGCACTTTGTATTGTACCGGACAAATGCACGGTGATTTACGACAGAAGATTGGTGCCCGGTGAAACGGTGGCGGATGCCATTGCCCAAGTACAAGAGATTATTGACGATTTGGCCAAGGAGGACCCGGAGTTTACGGCCACTGTGGAAATCAATGCCAATATGAGATCTGCCTATACCGGAAAATCTGAAATGATAGAAAGCCAAAAGGAAGCATGGATCATTGATAAAGAGCATGCCTTTATAAAGGCGTGTGCACAAGGTCTTGAGGATATCGGAGAAGAGGTACATTATGGCTATTGGGCTTTTAGCACAGATATTCCCCAGGTTGGCGTACGAATGAAAAAGCCGGTGGTGGGGTATTCCGGAACCCAGGAAATTTATGTGCATAATCCGGTGGAAAAAGCCAGGCTGGATTATCTGGCCCGAAGTTTTGTGGCCAACATTTCCATGTACTTACGGCTAAGTCAATTGCCGAAGGAAGATTTTGTTTTATAGTCATGAAGAAGTGAAATAGGTTAGCCAGAGCGGCATTTCGGAGTTCACTATTTCTGAAATAACCTTAAGTTTGTCCTTGGAAGCAATAGGAAAACCGCAAAATAGTATGTCAGACGGGGGGGATTTTTTGAAAATCTCCCCTTTTCCTTGATTTTACCGTGCCGTGTTTGATAGGGTAGAGGCAAGTAAATAAGTCGGAAGACGATAACCCGAGACATTCGCAATCAAGATTGTGAAGGCCGAAGCGGAAAAATGAAATGCGGGCAGGTATTTCGTGGAAACTGACAGGCAAATAGGAAGGTTATCGGACGACCCTCTGGAGAGACCGAAAGGCGCCTACGAGGATATAACCAACTGGCAAAAGGACAGAGAGATGTGTGGCATATATTGTTGCACGTCTCTTTTTTTATAGAAATTCGCAAAACATGCCGCACATGAGACTCAGGACTGCCACCATTTCAAGCCAAGGAGGTACAAAATGAACATGTTATTGGTGGGAACAGGAGCAGTGGGGGAAACCATACTTCGCGCACTGAAAGAGAGAGATCCCAAGGGTAAATGGTTGAAAAAAGTAGTGGTTTCCGATGT
>CAYVFH010000050.1:0-6284 GCA_964450985.1 uncultured Oscillospiraceae bacterium
ATGACAGGTTGCTATATGGGAGCACCTGCTGTGATGATGAGTAATCGGGTGATTACCTCTGGGGATAGTGTGGATAGCAGTCGACCCATGTCTTTATCCAAACCTTGGCATGACTATTTAAGAGATGAGTTGGGGTTTGAAGGTGTGATTATTCTAAGCGATGTGGCCAGCGGGGTATTTGACGAATATGCTGGCGAACAGGTGAAGTCCGTTATGGCCATTGAAGCTGGGAACGACCTGATATGGGCCACATATTACGAACCGGAGATAGAAGGCGTTTTGGCTGCCATTGAAAATGGAACACTCTCTGTTCAGGATGTGGATGACTCAGTAGTGAGGCTGTTGACTTGGAAGTTAAGGTACGGTTTGATAGAATAATCGGTATAGTGTATTTGAAAAGATGTGGAAGTGGAACATGAAAACGGGAGGAGCATCGAGTATTGTAGTTATCGTACTTCTAGTGGTGGGTGTGGTACTAGGATATATCATCACTTTTGATACAGAACAGAACGAACCCTCTGTATCGGAAGCGGCACCAATTATTACCCATGCCATGATGGCAAGAGAAATCATGGAAGGGATGTCGTTGGAAGAAAAAGTAGGGCAGCTATTCTTTGGAAGATGTCCTATTAATGGGAAGGCGGCGGAAGATGTGGTCAACTACCATTTGGGTGGATATCTTCTTTTCGCTGACTTTTTCACAGACAATGATATGGAAGGCGTGAGGCGCGATATACGCCAGTTCCAGGATGTAGCGGCAATCCCATTGGCGGTTGGGGTGGATGAAGAAGGAGGACGAGTGGTTCGAGTGAGCCGCTATTCGGAGTTTCGAGAAACACCATTTCAGTCCCCAAGAGACCTATATCAGCAGGGGGGGATGGAAGCAATCGTGGAGGAAACCCGAGAAAAGGCCGATTTGCTAACCAGCCTTGGCATTCAAGTGAACTGGGCGCCGGTAGCAGATATCGCTACCAACCAAGAAGACTTTATGTATGGGCGAAGTCTGGGAGAATCACCGGAAATCACCGGGGAATTTGTCACAAAAACGGTGCAGGTAAATCGGGAAAAAAATCTTTCCTCTATGCTAAAACATTTCCCGGGATACGGGAATAATAGTGACACCCACGGGGGATTTGCTTTAGATCGTCGAGACTTTCAAACGTTTTGGAATGTGGATTTGATTCCCTTCGCAAAGGGAATCGAAGAAAACTGCGAGTTTATTTTGATGTCCCATGTGATTGCTGTGTGTAGAGATGAAATTTATCCCGTTTCTTTATCAAAAAGCTGGAATGAGTTGCTACGTAATACCATGGGATACCAAGGGATTATCATTACAGATGACCTTAAAATGGGAGCCATCACCCAATCCTTCGGAGTGGAAGAAAGTGCTATTTTAGCTTTTCAGGCGGGCAATGATATGGTCTGCTCCAGTGATTATGACAAACAAATTCCTGCAGTCATTCAAGGGGTAAAAGAGGGAAGGATTTCCCAAGAGCAAATAGAAACATCGGTGATTCGTGTATTGGAGTGGAAACTGGATGTGGGGATTCTTCCGGTGACGGAAGAGAATGAATAGATGAAAAGGGTTCTTCCCAGAGGAAAACAAAAAAACAGGCTTGGCCTGTTTTTTGCTTTTTCAGGTTTTTTGGAAAGACATCTTAAGATATGGCGGATAAGAAGGCGTCCACATCTGCATCGGTGGAAGTAAAGGAGGTCACCAACCGAATGATGGTGTGGTCCTCGTCTTGAGGAGCCCAACGATAAAAGAAAAAATCTTTTTCCAATCGTTCCACAATGGAGTTGGGGAATATGGGGAAAATCTGATTGGTTGGAGAATCCACCAAGAAAGGGTAGCCCTTCTCGGCAATTCCTTCTTTCAGTCTTTGGGCCAACTGATTTGTTTTCTTGGCCAGTTCAAAATAAAGGTCGTTTTCAAACATGGCTTGGAATTGAAGGCCCAACAATCTTCCTTTGGCTAACAGGCCTCCTCGCTGTTTTATCATATATCGAAAATCGGATTTTAGCTCTGGATTTACGATGATGAGGGCCTCTCCAAAGAGGAATCCATTCTTGGTTCCCCCGATGTAGAAAGCATCGCATAATTGAGGCAGGTCTTCCAGTTTTAAGTCTTTGTTTTTGGGGGAAGTAAGGGCTGCACCCAGTCTGGCCCCATCCATGTAGAGCAGCATTTGGTATTGATTCAGTTTTTCTCGAAGAGCAATAAGCTCTTTCTTGGTATAGATAGTACCAATTTCCGTAGAGTTGGAAATATATAGTAGCTTTGGTTTCACCATGTGTTCATCTTCATGTTCCAGTATAACCGCATCGATTTGTTCCGGAAGTATCTTCCCATCGGTGGTGGGCAAATGAATGATCTTGTGCCCAGTGGCCTCAATGGCTCCGGTTTCGTGGACGCATATATGGCCTGTTTTGGGAGATACCACTGCTTCGTGAGGCCTTAAGAATGCGGAGATGGCGGTTAGGTTGGTTTGGGTTCCACCCACCATAAAGTGGACATCCACTTGGGGACTATTTAAGCGGTTTTTAATCAGTGCCGCAGCCTGAAAACAAAAGGTGTCTTCCCCGTACCCATCGGTATGAGACTCATTGGAAAGAGTCAATGCTTCAAGAACCTTTGGGTGGGCTCCTGAACTATAATCGCTTCGAAAAAATATCATGATGTCCTCCTATTTATCCATAAATTCTTCCTCATTATATCCTAGCTGCGCAAAAAAAACCAGAATATTGGGTGCAAATTGGTTAATTGGAAGGTGACAGGGTATAATGAAATCGTTACGATAATGGTTAGGAGGAGTAGAAATGAGCGAAGAAAAAAAGGCTTGGAAATGTACCATATGTGGTGAAGTAATCAAGGGGGCGGAACCTCCTTCCAGTTGCCCTGTGTGCGGCGTAGGGCCCGATAAATTTGAAGAAGTTGAGCCGGAGGCGGTAAGTTATGTGAGCGATAATCCTCAACGTTATATTATCGTGGGAGGAGGTCCTGCAGGAACCATGGCGGCTGCGGAAATCCGGAAAAGGACCAAGGCGGGAAGCATTGAAATTATTAGCAGAGAAGATGTCATCGGATACAACCGTCCCATGTTGACCAAGGGAATTATGAAATCCATCAATATGTCCGGGTTTTTTATAAAGGATTATGCTTGGTACGTAGAAAACAAGATTCACACTACTTTGGGCAAGGAAGTGGTGAAGATTCATCCCGAAACAAAAACAGTGGAATTGGATGATGGCTCCACGAAGCCATATGACAAGTTGATTATTGCCACCGGGGCAGAGTGTTCCGTTCCGCCCATGGAAGGTCTTTCCCTAGAGGGGGTTTTTACCATTCGTACATTACAGGATGTGGAGAACTTGAAAGAATACCTCAAGACCGGTGTGAAGACAGCTGCCGTCATTGGCGGAGGTGTATTGGGATTGGAATCCGCATCTGAATTGAATAAAGAAGGAATCCAGGTTACTGTTATCCAACGATCCGAAGTGATTATGGGTAAGCAGTTGGATGAAACAGGGGCACAGTTGCTGGAAGACATTATGAAGGCCAAAGGTGTGAAAATCAGAACCGGTGTGAAAATTAAGGGAGTCCAGGGAGAAGGAAAGGCAACGGGAGTTCTTCTGAATGAGGATGAAGTGGTTCCCGCTGAAGTTGTGATTATTTCTGCCGGTGTAGTCGAAAACACCGATTTGGCTGAAAAAGCTGGAGCTAGGGTGGAAAAAGGCATTCTGGTGAATGAGCGAATGGAAACAGGGTTGCCGGACATCTATGCGGCGGGAGACTGCGCCCGATTCGATGGGAAAAATTATGCCATATGGCCACAAGCCATGGAAATGGCAAAGGTGGCAGCCAAAAACGCAGTGGGTGAAGATGCAGCATACAAGGGAACCATACCCAGTGTTAGCTTTGTAGGATTTGGAACAGCCATATTTTCTATTGGAGACCATGGTAGCCAGGAGGGTGTTTCTTATGAGACAAAAGAACATCTAGATAGGGAAAAAGGAGTCTATCAAAAACTGTATTTCAAGGATGGATTATTCTGCGGTGGCATCCTGATAGGGAACACTTCCCGGGTATCGGAATTGTTATCTGCATACCGCGAAAAAAGACCTATTGCCGACATGGAGCTTGTAGGATAGAATATAAAGAGGATAAGGTTTTAGGAGGGGCTTTTCCAATCGAAAGCATTTGATTGGATGGCCCCTTTTTTGAAAGAGGAAAATATGAAACTAGAATTGATTGCTACGGCCACATTTGGTTTAGAAGCTGTAGTGCGAAGAGAAGTGGAGCAGTTGGGGTATTCGGTACTACGTGCCGAGGATGGGAAGATTACCTACATGAGCGATGAAAGAGGGATTGTCAGAAGCAACCTTTGGTTGCGTTCTGCGGATCGAGTCTTGCTTAAAATGGGGGAATTTAATGCCATTACCTTTGAAGAGCTGTTTCAGCAGACCAAGGGAATCCCATGGGAACAGTGGATTTCTCCGGAAGGAAAATTTACGGTGAATGGAACATCGGTAAAATCAACCCTTCATCATGTGCCTAGTTGCCAGTCTATCGTAAAAAAAGCCATCGCCCAGCGGTTATCTGAAAACTACGGAGTGGAACATTTACCAGAGACGGGGGGTGAACACGGTATCAAGGTGACATTACTGAAGGATAGAGTTACTCTCACCATGGATACCACCGGCCCCGGATTACATAAGAGGGGTTATCGGGTCTCGGACGTGGAAGCACCTATCAAGGAAACTTTGGCAGCCGCCTTAGTACAGCTGAGCTTTTGGAATAAGGATCGCATTTTAATAGACCCTTGTTGCGGTTCGGGGACCATTGTTATTGAAGCGGCCATGTTGGGTTTACAAATTCCTCCCGGGCTGAATCGAACCTTTCAAGGGGAGGAATGGGAGGAAATCCCCAAGTCATTATGGAAGGAAGAAAGGAAGAAGGCCTTCGAAGGAATCTTACAACAGGATCTCCAGATAAAGGCATATGACTTGAATCCCAAGGCAGTGGAGGCTGCTTTGCAGAATGCCGAAGAAGCTGGGGTAGATCATGTGATCCAATTTGGTGTTCAGGATGTGAATAAGCTTACCACGGGAGAGAAGCAGGGAATTCTCATTACCAATCCCCCCTATGGGGAACGTATCGGAGACAAAAAAAGCATTCAAGCAGTCTATAATGGACTGCGAAGATTCATGGAAAACAATCCCACCTGGTCTTTGTTCTTAATCACCAGCGATAGGGATTTGGAGCAGAAGCTGTTGGGCAGGCCTGCCAATCGAAGACGTAAATTGTATAATGGAAGAATCGAAACTACATATTATCAGTACCATGGAGAAAAAGAGGTGTCAGTTCGTTGACACCTTTTTTTCAAAGTGGTATAGTTTTTGTGTTAACTTACAGTATTTGTGGGGAAAAGGAGTGATTATTTATGGGAATTAACTTAAAAGGAAGAAGTTTTCTAACTCTCATGGACTTTACACCAGAAGAAATCCGCTATCTTCTGGACTTGTCACAGGATTTGAAGGCAAAGAAAAGAGCCGGTGTGAGACAAGAAACTCTGAGAGGCAAAAACGTAGTTTTACTGTTTGAGAAGACTTCTACTCGTACCAGATGCGCTTTTGAAGTGGCGTGTTTGGATGAAGGTGCCCATGTCACTTTTTTGGATAGTAATAGTTCACAAATGGGGAAAAAGGAATCTTTAGAAGATACGGCCAAGGTGTTGGGACGTTTCTATGATGGCATCGAATACCGGGGATATCATCAGCGTGTGGTGGAAGAGTTGGCTCTTCATGCTGGAGTACCGGTTTGGAACGGGTTGACGGATGTGGACCATCCCACACAAATTTTGGCAGATTTAATGACTATTGAAGAGCAGGTGAACAAGCCTCTTTCCAAAGTGAAGGTGGTTTTTTGCGGAGATATCCGAAACAATATGAGTTACGCCTGGATGTACGGGTGTGCCAAAATGGGAATGCATTTTGTGGCATATGGTCCGGAGGAATTGGCCAGTGAAATTGATCAAGAGGTATTGTCCTCGGCGAAAGAAGTATGCCAGAAAACAGGCGCTAACATAGAAATTTCTTCCAGCAAAGAGTGCCTAAAAGGTGCAGATGTGATTTACACAGATGTATGGGCTTCCATGGGAGAAGAAAAAGAGATTCCAGCAAGAGTGGCTTTGCTGACCCCATATAAAGTGACGAAGGAAATGTTGGTTACCACCGAAAATCCCGATGTGATTTTCCTGCATTGCCTGCCTTCTTTCCACGAT
>CAYVFH010000051.1:0-1384 GCA_964450985.1 uncultured Oscillospiraceae bacterium
TCATACCCTTTGTGAGACCATTGGCATAGGCATAGCCTACGTAGGAATTTGCCCAAGAATCCACATCGGTGAATGGGTGATTCCACTCTTTTGTCATCGCCTCTTCCTCTTTCCCGAGAAGGCGGACCAGCATGGTGATGGCCACCTGCCTGGTTGGGGCGGTCATCAAGTCATAGATGGGTTGTCCCATTTCGTCGGTTCCCGTTCCTTTAAAAAGTCCCAATGTATATAGTTCTTCCGCCGCTCGTTCCATTCTCCCGCCGGCTGTTCCTCCCATTCCATCACCGGATTCCGGTCCTCCGGGAGAACCCTCCCGTGTGGAATAAAATCCATCTCCCAGTCGGCTGCCATGAATATTCACATCCTCTTCCCGATCCGAATTGATTTGCCCATGATTCAAGGCATCTCCATGCACCGTCAGCCGACACCCGTTCCGTATGGTCAAGGTCCCATGGTTCACAAGTTCTCCCCGTATGGTCAGGTCATAATAATCCATCATCATTACGTGTACACCTTCCGGTATTTCCAAACGGTCCAAGGTCAAATTACCGGATATATAAAAATCTCCTTGGTTCGCTACCAAGCCATTTTTAATCAATATCCCCCCCTGTAAGTTGATCTGGCTTTCTCCCACAAGAGTTCCGTTCACGATTAAAGCGCCCTTTTCCGTAATGGTCATGCCGGCCCCCGGCGCAAATGTTACATCATCGATTACCAACATACTATTGAGAGAAGTGCTACCTGTAGCAACTCCATTTTCAATCCGGATTCCCCCACTTTTAAAAGGATTGTTGATTCGTTTTACCGCTCCGATATTATCCACAACAACGCCGTTTTCCAGCCAGATTTCTCCAAACCTCCCCGAAAGAGTGCCTCCGTTTATGGTAGTAGACCCTTGGGTACGAATGGCGCTAGCCGCAAGCCCCGTATACTTACCTCCGTTAATAATGAGCTGCCCGTCATTCTCGATAGCACAATACCCCCCTATAATGGAACCCTCCCCATTTATGGTTAAAGTTCCTGTCTGTCGAATGGGAGATCCGTCTTTTTCATTCGCTCTATTGGTGTACACATACTGAATGGTATATCCATTGAGATTCAACAGGTGATTCCCATCCGGAATCACAACGGCATCTTCTCCGTAAGCAGCCGGTGCAAAGGTAATATTTGCCCCCAGCTTTACATGGCTTCCCACCGGATTTTCCATCACACGCTTCAATTCTTCCGGAGTGGTAACAATGGTTTCGCTAAATTCCGCCCCATACACCACCGGTGTTTGCACAGCGAAAGACATTGCTATCCATCCCAGCCCAAAAAGAAAGGCCAGAACCATACTTCTCCACATTTTCTTTGGATGCTGCATTTGAATTTCACTCCCTCTTAA
>CAYVFH010000051.1:1484-4794 GCA_964450985.1 uncultured Oscillospiraceae bacterium
AGTTCTTTCACAGTAGTCTCCAAGGTAATGCCCAGCTCTTTGGCATATTCAAAATAAGTGTCTACCTGCTCCATGGAAAGCATGTCGGAAGAGATGAGTCCTCTTTGGTCAAACTGGTCATTTAAAAACAGTTTGGAAAACAGGAACCCACCCTGCCCCGTTAAGTACATCTCCGCCGTAATCCCCGCCAGTTCAAAGGATTCCACCAGCCCCGGGGCATTCACATGGGTTTCTACCAATACATCTTTTCCATCTTTCTTCCCGTATGTTTCGATTACCATACATCCCGTATCCGATATCAAGCCTTCATCCAGAATTTCCTGAATCTCTTCCCGGAATTTCGGCGCGGGAGGCAAATGCTTCAACACCAGGTCAAAAGGTGCCACTTCCACATCCCCCACCAATTCTTTTTGATGGGACAAAAGTCCGGCCCGATAAAGGGGTTTGGCAAAATCCACTCCTGGTCCCGCATATTTAAAATAGGCATTTTTTGCACCCTTAAAATATTTCTCCGCATTAAAGCTGTAATGGATAGGTTCATCATGGCAATGCTCTACAAAGGTGATTTCCTTCTCCATCCCTTCGTACTGTCTGGTAATGGGATGGTCAAAGGCCTCTAACCGAACCAACTTCCCATCCTCAAAGGCATATCCTTTTTCCGACATGTCGTGAAGTGCCGTAACAGGGGACCACCAGAAAGGCAAGAATCGCTTGGCTTCTACTCCTTCCCATACGATATTGTATATGGTTTCGCAAGAATCCAAATAGCGCATGGCATCTCGAGTGGCGGCACAAATTAGGCCAGGAGCAGAGCCGGTACCCACCAAAGCTAATTTCCCGATGGCTTCGAATTTAGGTCCATACACTTCATACTGCATTCGAATACTCTCCACCCAGTCCTCATGAAGAGCGGTGGTGGCCGCATAATCCTGATAGTGGGCTTTCACCTCCAACGCCGCCTCCAGTACATTTTGCGTACATTCTAGGGGGAGCCCGTTTAGGATTAAATCCACCCCTTCTGCCGCTTTCACAATGCTGTTCTTGTCATGGGCATCCACGGTAGTCCCTCTGGCTTTCCTCAAGGTTTTCACCAGGTTTTCTACCGCAACCGCGTCGATATCTGCACAAATGATTTCCTCAACATTGGGCTCCAAATCCAACTTTTTCGCTGCGGCCGAACCTTGAGCTCCTACACCCAACACCAGCACTTTTTTCAATTTCATAATTTCAACCTCATTTCTTCCGTTTCCGCCGACAAAGAGATCTCTTTACCGACTTATATTTCAGCCATTAACAATAACGTCTCTGGTTGCTTTCGTTCCCACCTTCCTTCTTCTAAATGAACCCCTTACCAAAAACTTTATAGGCACCAAATAGAAAAGTCAACACCCGGAGCTCCACAAATCCTATGTAAAAAGAAAAACCAGCGCTGTTGGCGCAGGTTTTTTCTGAGTCACGATTTTTATTGTCGCTCCAAATTTTCGCAAAACAAGATTGTACTACTATGCCAGTTGATAAGTTCCTTTCCCCGATCCCTTTATTTCATACAGTATACCATCCGCCCTTGCCATCAGTTCCTCCACCGTTTCTCCGTGTTGGGGAAACAAAACCGCCCCGATGCTTGAAGTTGCCTCTAAGTCCAAGTGCTCTCCGGTTAACAAGTCATCGATTCCGTAATGAGAGGAAACTCTCTCAAACAACTCTTTCAATTTCTGGTTGGCATTGTCCCGGTCTTGTATATCATGGTAATATACTAGGAATTCATCTCCACCGGTACGAACCAAAATATCTTTCTCACTTAACCCGTGTTTGATACGACTAGCTAAACTCTTTAATACCGTATCGCCGGCACGGTGCCCATGATGATCATTAATCTGTTTGAAATCATCCACATCTACTACGGCGATACAGCAGAGAAGATTTCCCTCTTTGGCTTCCCATAGTCGATCCGTCAAAATGGCATCCACGGCATATCTGTTATATGCCTTTGTGAGGGAATCTTGATATGCTCTTTCCCGCAGCTTCTCTTCGTCTTCTTTCTTTTCGGTAATATTGTCCACCACAATGTTAACACCGACGACTTGTTTTTTTTCAATATTGGGAGTGAAGTACACCCTTAGCCAATTATGCTTTCCCCAAATGCTGACATATTCCATTTCATGAATCAAACAACGATTTTTCTGGATGCTTTCTGCCAGTTTCCCGGAAAACCCTGCTTCTTTCAAGGGAGGCAAGGTAAGCAAGTTCAGTTTTTTCGTTTCTTCCAGGGAGGGAGAATCTAAAATTTCCAGCAATTTTTGATTGGCGTACGTAATCTCACCTTCTGTATTGCAGGCCACAAAGCCGATGGGCGCATATTCCGCCAAGGTATAGAAGCGATTCTGACTGTCCCTCAAAGACTGCTCTAGCCTTGTTTTTTCAATAAAAAGCCCCAGTTGCGAAATATATAAATGAAATAGGTTCTCATTTTTAAAGGCAACCCCTTCTCGAAAGAACAAGGTGAAATCCCCAAATATGGTTTCATCTTTCTGAATCTTAGCTACCGCAACCTGACCAATTTCCAAGCTCTTTTCTAAACCAAAAACAATCTCGATATCGATTACACCCCCCACCAGTTCTCGCAAACTGGGGAAAAAAGTGATGTTTCGGTTCTGTATTTTCTCCTCACGGAGAGAGTCATATTCCCACTTTCGCCCTAAGATTTTCAGGCCCGCATTCCCTAAAATATCTTGCACCTTTTCTGTTAAACCATAGATGGAAGCGGTGATAAAAGTCCCATCCTTTTCGTAGAGATTAAAAGCGGCATACTCTGCCCCGGACAAATCACAAACATACTTGGTTACCTCATCATAGTCGATTTTCTTGCCCATGTTATCTCGAAAGTAGTCTGCAATTTCACGAAACTTTTTTTCAAAAGTTACATCCAAAAACAAGGTGACAAATTGATTCTCCCCTACCGGATAGGCTTTTACGGTAAAGTGTTTTCGATACTCGTGAGAGTAATCCTCGAACTCAACCAACGTCTTCCCTGCCATTACTTTGTCGTATCTCTTCACCCAGGTAAAGGCATGTTCCTTATCCTGAGCGATATCCTCCACAAAGCACTTCCCCACCACTTGTTCCTTCGTCAATCCGGTCATCTTCTCAAAGGATGGATTGGTGTCTAGGAACCTATAATCTACCATCCGACCTTGACTGTCATAAATGGCTTCATGATACGCAAAAGCACACGCCGTGTTTTGCAATGCTTCTTCATATACATTAAATATACCGTTATTTTTCAAGACATTCATTATGAATTCCCCCAATG
>CAYVFH010000051.1:4804-6192 GCA_964450985.1 uncultured Oscillospiraceae bacterium
CCAACAACGCCCCTCAAAACGCACAATTATATAATATTTTCTTTATTATATAATTACCCGTACAAAATCGCAATTTCTTTATGGCTTTCGCCCCTTATGACCACCAGAAGTTTTGCTTGTTTTTTTGTGCAATCCTCAACGAATTTACGATATAATAAAACAACCCGTAAATTCCAACGGAAAGGAGTGAGCTATGAAGAAAGTTGTTATTATTGTACTGATTTTACTTGTGATAAGTCTGGGGGTAGGTGATTACATCTTTATGAACTCCGCAGGCCAAGGAGTTTTCAATGGGTCCATGCAGATGGTAACCAACGAAGAGACCACACTGAAGATTGGCCGAGACCAATCCATGGGAAGAGGTTTTGATGTGGACGGATTTGAGGCCTCTCATACATTGGAACCGGTAAACATCGCATCTAGTTTGGATTCCCATCAGATTCCCGGTATTCTCATTCGCTCTCCCCAAGAAAAAGGTGTCGTGATTCTGGTCCATGGTATGAGTGGAAATCGAATCAGTGTATACCCGGAGGCAGAAATGTTTTTACGTAACGGCTATCACGTCTTGGCTTATGACCAGAGAAGCTCCGGAGAAAACACAGCACCTTATACTACCTACGGTGTTTGGGAAAGCAAAGACCTGATAGACTATATCCACTATGTGGAGGAGATTTTTCCAGAAGGCACACCCATCATATTGTGGGGAACCTCCTTTGGCGGGGCTACTGTAGGCATTGCATTGGGAGATGCCACCATACAGGATACAGTCACTGCGGCAATATTGGATAGTCCCATCAGCAGCATGGAAGATATGATTGCCGCCAAGACCGAAGAAATGGGAATACCCTTCCCCACCAACCTGTTGATGAAAGCCGGCAGCTTCTATACCAATCGGGAATTGGGCTTCTCTTTCCAGGACGGCGAAGTAACACAATATACGGCAACCACCACCATACCCACTCTGGTGATGAATAGCCAGGCAGATACTGTTACTCCCTACTATATGGGAGAAGAAATATATCATTCCCTGACCGTAGAAAAAAAGGAGCTATTTACCGTACCGGACAGTAAACATGGTGATTTGTACAACGACTATCCGGAAGAATACGAGGAAGCCATTATGAATTTTTTACTGTAAGGAAAAATTATGAAAAAGTCTCTTACGGAAAATACAACTTAGCGTGATGTGAGAAAGAACAATGGACAAAGGAGAAATGGACATGCTGGATCTTCGAAAAATCAGATTCCCTCTACTAAAGGCCGAGGCCCATGACCGGGCCACTATCCAAAAAGAGCACTTTCGTCAAAGAGGGGAGGTGGCTGTTAAGAACCTCATTAAGAATAATTTTAAAGCCTATTATTGCCCTACTTTGGAAGAAGCCAAAACC
>CAYVFH010000052.1:0-6079 GCA_964450985.1 uncultured Oscillospiraceae bacterium
TCTTGAGAGTCTGTCATCAATTGGTAGAGGTCCTCTTTCACCTCCTGTAAATTTAATTTGGCAAATTCCTCCCGGTAGTTGTAATCCCCATCCATTGGATTGCTGAGACTTGAGTTCTGATGTAGAATTCTTAAATTTAGTTGGTCCGGCCACCAGTCTCTATTGGTGGTGCCAGCGCCAATGGGTCTTTTTCCCATGTGTCCCGTCACAGGACATTTTTTCTCTTCCATGTTTACCTCCTGCCATTTAGCATTCACATCTCCTGCCAAATATTTCCCAAAGACAAAACTCATCCGATTATGAAGTTTCTGTATTTATAATCCAGCTAATATTATATCCATTATAATCTACGCGCGGGTCCAATTCAACGAGTAATTTCTCGTAGCATAAATAATTTCCCAAAGCCACTAGCCGGGGAACCACAAGAAAAAACCTCCGATCAACAACTCGAAGGTTTTCATTCTTTTATATCCTATATTGTACGCACCATTGGCCCCGTACTACAGTAGCTCTTTTCGAGACAGGTTGATTCGGTTCTGACTGTCGATTTCGGTGACCTTAACCTTTACCTTGTCCCCAACATTCATCACATCCTCCACTTTTTCCACACGTTCCTTTGCCATCTTGGAGATGTGCAATAAACCTTCTTTTCCGGGAAGTATTTCAATAAATGCACCAAAGGTCATCAATCGAGTAACCACTCCGTCATAGACTTCGCCTACTTCCACGTCCTTCACCAAGAGCTCGATTTCAGCCACTCCCAATTTTGCCGTCTCCATGTCCGGTGCAGCAATATAGATGAGTCCCGTATCGTCGATGTCAATCTTTACCCCGGTCTCTGCAATGATTCGATTGATGGTTTTTCCTCCCGGTCCAATGACCGTTCGAATCTTGTCCGGGTCAATCTGCATGGTGATAATACGCGGTGCATAAGGAGACAAGTCCTTTCTAGGTTCTGAAATTTCTTCCATCATCTTTGCCATAATGTGCATTCGGCCCTCTTTGGCTTGTGTCAATGCTTGCTCCAGAATTTCTCGGGAAAGACCATGCACTTTAATGTCCATTTGAATGGCGGTCACGCCCTTTTCCGTACCGGCAACCTTAAAATCCATGTCTCCCAGAAAATCTTCCATTCCTTGAATATCCGAAAGAATGGCCATTGTACTGGATCCGTCCTCTTCTACCCGTTCAATTAATCCCATAGCAATCCCTGCCACCGGTCGAGTGATGGGAACTCCTGCATCCATCAACGCCAGCGTGCTTCCACAAACCGATGCCTGGGAAGTAGACCCGTTGCTGGACAACACGTCACTCACAACACGGATAGCATAAGGGAACACTTCCTCCGGGGGAAGTACCGGAAGCAAAGCTCTCTCTGCCAAGGCACCATGGCCAATTTCTCTTCTTCCCGGGGAACGCATAGGTCTGGCCTCTCCCACAGAATACGGCGGGAAATTGTAATGATGCATATATCTTTTTTCCGTTTCATCTCCAATACCATCTATGGTTTGGGCTTCTCTTACCGGAGCCAGTGTGGCAACACTCAACACCTGAGTTTGTCCTCTCTTGAACAATCCGGTACCGTGTGTTCTGGGCAAGAAGCCTGTTTCACACCATATGGGTCTGATTTCATCCGGTTTTCGATTATCCGGGCGAATTCCTTCGTCCAGAATCATGGCCCGAACCTGCTCCTTCGTTATACTGTATAGAACACCAGATACATCCTTCCCATTATCGGGGAAAATTTCCGCAAAATGCTCCTTGGCTTCCTTCTCCACTCGGTCCATATTTTCCAGTCGCTGAAGTTTATCTTCCGTTTGAATGGCTTCCCGCATTTTCGCCGTAGCGTACTGACGAACCGCCGTGTCCACTTCTTCCGATACTTTGTATAAAACCACTTCTTTTTTCGGCTTTCCCACCTCTTTTGTAATGTCCTCGATAAAGGAAACTATTTTCTTAATTTCCTCATGCGCAAACATAATGGCTTCCAAAACCACATCTTCTGTGACTTCCTGGAATCCGGCCTCCACCATCATAATGGCGTCTTTTGTGCCACTTACGATTAAATGCAGATCACTTTCTTCTCTTTGTGCCAGAGTGGGATTCACTACAAATTCTCCACCTACTCTGCCGATGGACACAGATCCGGTGGGTCCCTCGAAGGGGATATCGGATATGCTAAGGGCCACAGAAGACCCAATCATAGCCACTACATCCGGAGGACAATCCGGGTCCACGCACATAACGGTAGCTACCACCTGTACATCATGATAGTATCCCTTCGGAAACAGCGGTCGAATGGGTCGGTCAATAAGTCTTGAGCTGAGAATCGCCTTTTCACTGGGTCGACCCTCTCTTTTGATAAATCCTCCAGGAATTTTTCCGGCGGCATACATTCGTTCTTCATAATCGCAGGTCAATGGGAAAAAATCAGCATCCGGTCTGGGAGCCTCCGAGGCACAAGCCGTTACATTCACCACAGTATCCCCGTACCGCAGTGTAACTTGACCATTGGCTAACTCACACACCTTACCAATCTCCATTTGCAGTAATCTTCCACCCAACGCCGTGCGATAGGTTCTGTAATCTTCAAATCTCATAATTAACAACTACCTCCTGTTAATTCTAACTTCTTTGCGTTTTTCACGCTAACAAATAAATATAAATAAAAGCGGAGCAATCTTGGCTCCGCTTAAATTTTTAAGTTGTACTACTTTCTCAAACCTAAACGAGCAATCAGACTTCTGTACCGTTCCACATCCTTATCCTTTAGGTAATTGAGAAGATTTCTTCTCTGGCCAACCATTTTCAGTAAGCCTCTTCGGGAATGATGGTCTTTCTTATGAATCTTCAGGTGCTCATTCAAGTCGTTAATTCGATACGTTAACACGGCTACTTGCACCTCGGGCGAACCAGTATCGCCTTCTTTTAGCTGATATTCTTTCATAATCTCAGCTTTTTTTGTTTGATCAATCATTTTCATTTCTCCTTTTCTTGATTCACCTCTCGCTGAGTATCCGTCGGAGTCCTCGAAATACTAAGCGAAGGTACTTTCACAACAACTCATAATATCATAAAACATGATTATTGTCTACGTTATTTCGAAAAATACGCCTTGGCTGCTAAACAGTCTCTCTTGATTTGGTCTGCCAATGCCTCCACCGAATCAAATTTTATTTCATCTCGTGTTTTTACCAGAAACTCTACATGAATGTTTTTGCCATAAAGTTCCTTGTCAAACCCAAAAATATGGGTTTCTACATTTTTTTCATACTTTCCGATGGTGGGTTTGTTGCCCACATTCGTTATGCTGGGGTATGTTACACCATGATAAGTGCACAAAGTAATATACACTCCATTGGCCGGAGACACCATGGTTTCATCGATAATCAAGTTGGACGTGGGAAAACCGATGGTTTGTCCAATCTTATTTCCTACCACCACTTCACCATTGATGGAATAAGGTCTTCCCATGTATTTCAAGCATTGATCCACCTGTCCTTCAGAGATTACATTTCGAATCAATGTGCTGCTGACCACCTGGCCATCTATCATTACCGGAGGGACCACCTCAATTTCAAAACCCACTTCCGCACCGACTCGTTGCAACACCTCTGTGTCGCCCAAGGCTTTGCTGCCGAACCGATAATTGAAACCGCAAAAGCCATATTTCATATGCAGTCTCTTCCAAAGCAATTCTCTAGCAAAGGTTTCCGGAGTCATTTCCATCATCGTTTCGTCAAAGGTGATATTAAATAAGTGATCCACTCCCAACTGACGCAGGATCCTGGCCTTTTCCTCAAAGTAGATAATATTTTTGGTAAATTCCTCATTCATAATTACATTACGAGGATGATTGGCAAAAGTAAAAATTCCACTTTCCAGCCCTAGCTCGCTGGCCTTTCGCACCGCACGCTCTATGATTTCCCGATGGCCCAGATGAATCCCGTCAAAATTCCCCAGGGCAATCACCATTGGCTGGTTGGATTCTATTTCTTCCAGTGAATGATATATCTTCATGATTATAATGTGTCGCTTTCCTTTTTTTTAAAAACCCTTTCCGGATAGAAGAGCCCCTTTTGAATAGACCCTATGGCCACCAGCTCTTCTTCCAGCATCATTCTATATTTTACCGGTTTGCGAGTTTCCACCTCAGGAGGAGATATCTCCAGGTGGACCACATCCACAGATTTCCCATCTTCCAATGCTTTTCTCATGGAAAGCTCCCCTCGAATTTCTCCCAAGCGCACCAAGGGTTTCTCCATTGGAGTTAAATTTTTTAACACATCTTCCATAGAAGTCAATTCTTCAAAGGTCACTGCATTTTCCAAACCCATAGCACCACATGCCGTTCTCACCAAACCAGACATCACCGCTCCACAACCCAAAGCATTGCCCAGATCGTGACATATACTTCGGACGTAGGTCCCCTTGGAACAATGAATTCGCAGTAGGGCTTCTTTTTCCGAATCCATGTATTCCATCATTTGAATGTGGTGAATGGTAACTTTCCTTTCGGGAACCTCCACATGCTTTCCTTCTCTGGCATACTGATAAAGCCGTTTTCCATCCAAGCGAATGGCCGAGAACATAGGAGGTTTCTGCATAATCTCGCCCCGAAAGACTTCCAGAGCTGTTCTAATTTTTCCCCCGGATAGGTTTTCCAGCACATCAGCCTCCTCAGGCCTCTTTTCCTCCAGAGTTCCCCACATATCATACGTATCCGATCGGAGGCCAAAAGTCACTCTGCAGACATATACCTTGTCATCTTCTTCCAGATACGGAATGATTCGAGTGGCTTGGCCCAGGCAAAGGAGAAGCAATCCCGTCGCCTGTGGATCCAATGTCCCCGTGTGACCAATTTTTCGAATTCCTGAAATTCCACGCATCCTGGCTACACAATCATGAGAAGTCATTCCCGCCGGTTTATTTAATAGTATAATTCCATCCATATTGGGAACTGTTTTTTCCATAAGTTCTTTATGCTTTCCGGTTCTCCATCCCCCGTAGGGTAATCTCAATTTCGTTGATAATCATCTTCAAGGCGAATTCCATGGTGGCCCGAATAGTACACCCCGCCGCCTTACGATGGCCACCCCCGTTGAATCTCATAGCGATTTCCGCCACATTGGCCTGGGTTTTTGACCGCATACTCACCTTGATATTGTCTGCTCCATCCTCTCTCAAAAATGCGGCCACCTCCACACCGGAAATGCAGCGCAATGTCTCCACAATGCCTTCCGTTTCATCCGGGGTTGCACCTGTCTCCTTTAGAATGGAATGGGTGGCATAAGTGATGGCGCCTTTTCCACTGGCGAAAAAGGTCAAATTGTCCATCACTTTATTGGTCATAAGAATCTTTTCCGGCCGGATGTTTTCATAAATCTTCACACTCACATCATTGTGGTCGATGCCCAAATCATAGAGTTCTGCCACAATCAAGTGAGTTTCTTTCGTAGTGTTGGAATACTGAAAATTTCCAGTATCCGTAGTAATCCCGGCCCATATAGCTTCTCCGATTTCACGGTCCAATGGTACATTTAATTCTTTCAGAATACGGTATACCAACATGGCCGTTGCCGAAGCATCGGTGTCGATATAATTATAATCAAAAACAGGATCCGTAGATAAGTGATGATCGATGCA
Organism: uncultured Oscillospiraceae bacterium; assembly: GCA_964450985.1. Classification (GTDB taxonomy): domain Bacteria; phylum Bacillota; class Clostridia; order Peptostreptococcales; family Anaerovoracaceae; genus JAAZGD01. The sequence goes on from CAYVFH010000052.1 coordinate 5,647, forward strand.
CATGGTATGCTGGCCTTTGAAAAAATGGTCCTTTCTTCCTCGGAAGCGAGAAACCTCTCCGCAATCCACTGCAATGCAGAGTTCCGGATTCTTCACTTTCTCACCAGCAGAAATGCAGTAATCCTTTTCTAAAAATCGCAAGTATTGGGCAATTTCATCTTCGATTAAGATATGACACTTTTTCCCCATAATACGAAGACCCTTACACAAAGCCACCGCGGAACCCAAAGCATCCCCATCCATATTGACATGGGGAAATAATAGCACCGTTTTAGCCTCCCGTAAACGTGCTCCAATCTCTTGCAACGTGCTATTCTTCATCTTCCTTCTCCAGTCCCAACTGATCCAACACCCGTGACATTTTTCGTCCATATTCCATAGAGGTGTCTAGTTTGAATAACAAATCAGGGATTCGCCGCATTTTAATTTGCTG
>CAYVFH010000053.1:0-1804 GCA_964450985.1 uncultured Oscillospiraceae bacterium
GCATGATTTGATTTCGAATCTCATCGTTGGGTGCGTGAAGAGAAATGGCCAAATTAACCTGAGGGAACTCCTTGCCAAACCGTTTTATCCCTTCCACCATTCCCACCGTAGATACGGTGATATGACGATAGCTCATGCCATAGCCTTCTTCTGCATGGCAAAGTCGTAAGAACTTGGCCAAATTTTCATAATTATCAAAGGGCTCTCCGGTTCCCATCACCACTACATGTCCAATGGATTGACCCACGAGAGTTCCCATAGAGACTACCTGGTCCATTATTTCGCCGGGAGTGAGGTTTCTTTTTTTGCCCAAGAGCCCGGAAGCACAAAAATGGCAGCCCATAGAACACCCCACTTGACTGGAGACACATACGGAATACCCATATCGATACTGCATAACCACCGATTCAATACCTTCCCCATCCGGCAGTCCAAACAATACCTTTTGGGTTCCATCCTGCTTGGATATCTCATGGCAAATCACTTGGGCCGTACCGGTGTGAAAGCCCTCGGTTAATTTTTCCCGTAATGTCATGGGAATATTCTTCATGGCCTCAAAGTCCTTTGCTCCACGGTACAACCACTCCATGATTTGTTTGGCTCGATAAGTGGGCTCTGCCATTTCCACCATGATTTCTTCTAGCTCATGAAGATTATAATCCTTTAGATTCCGTTTCAAGCCTGCCACCTTTTCTTTCCCTTTTCATGTTCCTTAGTATCCACCTAAATACGTCAAAGAAGACACCCGACAGGTGCCTTCTTTTATGGTTCTATTCCATTTCTTTTTGGTTGGTTTGGTTGATTTTTTCCCGTTCTTGAATCAATGTGTCCAACGCAATGCAACCATATATATCTTCTTCGAAGTTATCCGAATACACCTTCAGTTCTTCTAATGTCAGCTCCTCGATTCCTTTTCCGCATTGCACACAATCCAATACCATTTTGCCGATAATTTCATGACACTGGCGGAAGGGAACACCCTTTCTTACCAAATAGTCCGCTGCATCGGTGGCATTCATGAACCCAGTTCTGGCGGCTTCTCGCATCACTTCTTTTTTGTAGGTCAAAGTGCCAAGCATTTCGGTAAAGATGGACAAGGAATCTCTTAACGTATCGGAAGCATCAAATACCGGCTCCTTATCCTCCTGCATGTCCTTATTATAGGCGAGAGGCAATCCCTTCATCACCGTCAACAGAGCCATCAAATCTCCATAGACTCTTCCGGTTTTCCCACGAATCAACTCCGCCATGTCGGGATTTTTTTTCTGGGGCATAATGCTGCTTCCCGTACTGTAGCCATCATCCATCTCCACAAAGTCGAACTCTTTACTGCTCCAGTATATCAGTTCTTCGCAAAACCTGGAAAGGTGCATCATCACCATGGAGGCACAAAATATGAACTCTAGGGCAAAATCTCGATCGCTGACGGCGTCCATGGTGTTTTCACATAGTTGGCGAAAACCCAGCTCCTGCTGTACCCACTTCCTGTCGATGGGATATGCGGTTCCCGCCAGTGCGCAAGCTCCTAAGGGCAAGCAATCCGTTCGACCATAACAATCCGCCAGCCGATCCCGGTCTCTTTTCAGCATCTCCCGATAAGCTCCCAGATGCCAAGCCAAGGTAACTGGCTGGGCCCGTTGCATATGCGTATATCCCGGTAGTACCGTCTCCTTATGCTCTTCCATTTGCTTGGCCAATACTTGGTCCAGTCTTTCCAGCAAATCCAGATGTTCTACTAACTCTTCCTTTAGATAAAGTCTCAAATCCGTGGCCACTTGATCGTTTCGGCTTCGTGCGGTGTGCA
>CAYVFH010000053.1:1904-6014 GCA_964450985.1 uncultured Oscillospiraceae bacterium
AGATAAAGTCTCAAATCCGTGGCCACTTGATCGTTTCGGCTTCGTGCGGTGTGCAATTTTTTGCCTTTATCCCCAATTCTTTCCGTAAGGATGGTTTCCACCGCCATGTGAATGTCTTCGTATTCCGTGGAAAAGCTCAGCTTTCCCATTTCCACATCGGCAAGTATCCCTTCCAGCCCCTCACGAATCGCATGGGCATCCGAAGCTGGAATAATTCCTTGCCGGCCTAACATATCCACATGAGCAATACTGCCACGAATATCTTGTTTTACCATTCGTTGGTCCACTAAGATAGAAGCATTGAATTCATCAGCAGATGAAGTCGCCTCCTTTGAGAACCTTCCTTTCCAGAGTTTCATGTTCTTCTGCTCCTCCTTCACTCACCTGCTTCTGTATGGCTCGAATCTTTAAGGGTAAGCTAAACAAATTAATGAACCCTTCTGCATCGCTCTGTTTATACACCTCATCCTTACTAAACGTGGCAAATTCCTCGCTATATAAAGAATGGGGTGAGCGGGTAGCTACTGCCGCGGCAGTACCCTTGTACAGTTTCATACGAACATCGCCAACCACCAGCTCTTGAGTTTTGTCCACAAAAGCTTGAATGGCTTCCCGCAATGGAGTAAACCACAGCCCGTCATATACTAATTGCGCCCATTTCTGTGCTACAATATTCTTGTACTGCATGGTGTCTCTATCTAATATAAGCTTTTCCAATGATTTATGAGCATGGAATAAAATAGTTCCTCCCGGAGTTTCGTACACTCCTCTGGATTTCATACCCACCAATCGATTTTCTACAATATCTACCGTACCCACTCCATGGGCACTTCCCAGAGCATTTAGCTCCAGCAAGAGATCTACCGGGCCCAACTCTTTCCCATTCACCTTGGTCGGGATTCCATTTTCAAAATGGATTTCAACGTATTCCGGCTCATCTGGAGCTTTTTCAGGGGGTACACTGAGCACATGAATGTTGTCTTTATGTTGGTTCCAAGGGTTCTCCAAGTTCCCGCCCTCATGACTCATGTGCCAAATATTTTCATCTCGACTATATATATTTTCTTCTGTTTGTTGAATTTGAACATGGTGGGCCTTGGCATAGGCAATGCATTCCTCTCGGGATGTCAGCTCCCAAATACGCCACGGGGCAATAATCTTGATAGCCGGATTCAAGGCCTTAACCGTGGTTTCAAATCGAACCTGGTCATTTCCTTTTCCCGTGCAACCATGAGCGATGACAAAGGCACCCTCCTCCTCGGCTACCTCCACCAGCTTTTGTGCCATCAGCGGTCGAGCCATAGAGGTCCCCAGAAGATAGTCGTCTTCGTAGATGGCTCCGGCCTTTAGTGTGGGCCAGATGAAATCTGTAATGAAGGGTTCCTTTATATCTAGAACATAGGCCTTTGACGCACCCGTGTCAAGGGCCTTCTGTCTGATAGCTGAAAAATCCTCCTTTTGTCCGGCATCACAGCATACAGCGATGACATCATAATTATAGTTTTCCTTCAACCACGGGATAATAATGGACGTATCCAGCCCTCCCGAATAGGCTAATACGACTTTTTCCTTAGCCATTTACAGGCCTCCTTTCTTGGCTCGTCGCCAGATTCTGTTTCTTTTTTGCATCCTATTTTGCAAACAAAAATATAGTATCACTTTAAAAGCCGGATTACAACCCACCTTTTGTAGTATTTAACAAATATTTACCCATTATTTTTGTATTTTCGTTGATTTGTACCAAATTATACCACTTTACCCCAAAATCTCCCTTAGTTTTTCCTTGACAGTAGACCCTGTTTCCCTTAGAATTAATATGTTGCTTTCCATATTACTAGGAAAGAAAATATGGGACTATGACGGAACCCAGTAGGCCTTGCCTAACATCCTTACAGAGAGCCTGTCACACGGTGAGAGACAGGTGGTGAAACAAGGACCGAATATCACTCCTGAGTCTCCTTACGAATGAAGGGGTCCGGTATCCATCGGACAACTAGGGTGGTACCGCGGTGAAAATCGTCCCTAGCGCAATCGCGTTAGGGATTTTAATTTGAAAGGAAAAGAATAGAATGTTTCAACATCTGACTGAAAAGTCCATTGCACAAGTACAATTAGACCAGGCGGCCAAATGGAAAGAAGAAAATCTGTTGGAGAAATGCATTACCACCAGAGAGGGGATGCCTTCCTTCGTCTTTTATGAGGGCCCCCCCACCGCCAACGGTCATCCTGGAATTCATCATGTTATGGCAAGAACCCTCAAGGATTCCGTATGCCGGTATAAAACCATGCAAGGTTTTAGTGTAAAACGGAAAGCAGGGTGGGATACCCACGGTCTCCCCGTGGAAATCGAAGTAGAAAAAGCGCTTAACATGTCTGGTAAACAAGATATCGAAAAGTATGGAATTCGAGAGTTTAATGAAAAATGCAAAGAATCCGTCTTCAAGTACGAGGGCCTCTGGCGACAAATGACGGAGAGGATGGGCTTTCTCATCGATATGGATGACCCCTATATCACACTCAATAATGACTATATTGAAAGTTGTTGGTGGATCATTAAGGAATTTTTCAAAGACAACATGATATATGAAGGTCACAAAATTTTACCTTATTGCCCCCGCTGCGGAACCGGCTTGGCTTCCCATGAAGTAGCCCAAGGATATAAGGATGTGAAGACTCTCACAGTAACGGTGAAATTTAAGCGAAAAGGTGTGGATGAGTACTTTTTAGCATGGACTACTACACCCTGGACTTTAGCATCCAACGTAGCTCTTACCGTAGGCGCTGATGTAGATTACGTAAAAGTAAAGGCCCACGAAGATGTAGAAAATGCCCCGGGGCAAGTTCTTTATGTGGCCAAAGCGCTGGCTGATTCCATTATTGGCGAAGGAAAATATGACGTAATAGAAGAAATGAAAGGTTCGGATTTGGAGTACATAGAGTATGAACAACTGATGCCTTTCGTCACTCCCGACCCTGGGAAAAAGTCATTCTTCGTGACCTTGGCAGACTATGTAACAATAGAAGATGGGACGGGTATCGTCCATACCGCTCCCGCTTTTGGAGAAGACGATTACAACACCGGAAGAAAATATGATTTGGCGGTGATGAATCCTGTGAACGAAGAAGGGGAATACACGGAAACCCCTTGGGCTGGACGCTTTGTCATGGAGGAAGGTCTTGATGTAGATATCTTGAAGTACTTATCGGAAAACAACAAAGTGTTTTCCAAGGAGAGAATCAATCACAATTATCCACATTGTTGGAGATGCACCACCCCCCTCATCTACTACGCAAAGCCCAGTTGGTATATCGAAATGACCCGTTTACGGGATCTCTTGGTATCCAATAACAACTCGGTGAATTGGTATCCGGACTTTGTAGGGGACAAGCGATTTGGAAACTGGCTGGAGGAAGTAAAGGACTGGGCCATCTCCAGAAATCGCTATTGGGGCACCCCTATTCCGATCTGGCGTTGCGATTGTGGCCACTTGGAATGTGTGGGAAGTCGCCAGGAGCTCCAAGACAAAGCCCAAGAAGAAATTTCCATCAATATTGAACTCCATCGCCCTTATGTGGATGATGTGCACTTAACGTGTCCCCAATGTGGAGGAACCATGGAACGAATCCCAGAGGTTATGGACTGCTGGTTTGACTCCGGAGCCATGCCTTTTGCCCAATGGCATTACCCCTTTGAAAACAAAGAACGCTTTGATGAAGAATTATTTCCGGCAGACTTCATATGCGAGGGGATTGACCAGACCAGAGGATGGTTCTATTCTCTCATGGCCATCTCCACCTTCATCAAGAAACAAGCGCCCTACCGCAATGTACTGGTTAACGATTTAATTTTGGACAAAGAAGGCAAAAAGATGAGCAAATCAAAGGGGAACACAGTGGACCCGTTTGAAATGTTCGATAAGTATGGAGCGGATGCCACCAGATGGTATTTGTTGTACGTGTCTCCCGCCTGGTCTCCCACCAAGTTTGACGAAGAGGGATTAAAAGAAGTAAACAGTAAATTCTTCGGAACGTTACGCAACATCTATAATTTCTTTGTGCTCTATTCCAACCAGGATGAAACAGATCCCAAAGCCATGACGGTCCCTTACC
>CAYVFH010000054.1:0-5866 GCA_964450985.1 uncultured Oscillospiraceae bacterium
CTTCACAAAAGTCACCCGAAGATTATCCAGATATACCCAGGCCGCCAAAGGCAAAGTGCCGTAATCCACCGTACTGACCTGAAGTATATTTTCCCCTTCCGGCAAAAAACCGGACCCGGTGTAATGACCCTGCTTGCCGGTGATGCCCGGTACCCGGTCCCAGGGAATGCCGTTAAGGGTGATTTGAGAATTGGCCCAGGCCTTGGCTCCCATATCAAAGTCAAAGGCCAACAAGGCTTTTTCTCCTTCCGGCACGGTAAAGGAAATGTTGTTAGCCGAAGAAAATACCCGATTGGGCAGCTTGGTTTTTCCGCTATAGAGATTGGCTCCTTTCCATTTTCCGTCGGCCATCAATCCGGGGGAAAAAGTGAAGAACCCGTTAATCTGGCTATCATTAAAATCTTCCTCTTCTATGCGGGTGACGTAATAGGATCGGTCCAACAAGTCTTCCTCCGGTTCCCGACTGGTGGTGATAAATTCATAGGATAAGGGCAGTTGGGCCTCGTCGGGAAGTCCTTTCACCCGGTATTCGTAAAAGTAGGTTTCGTTGGGGTTCAGCTGATAGGTTCGTTGCAAAGTTCCGGGCTGCCCAGAAGCTTTCAGAGATACCACCTTTTGGTATGTCCCTTGGCCTTCCGCCACCTGGTCCGCTATGTTCTGATATTCCTCCGGCTGGGAAGGATTTTCCGGGAAAAACAAGTGAACGTCTTCCGAAGCCCGACTCATCAGCCGGTTTAACACCTCTTCCAGACTTTGATACCGTAATCGCACTTTTCCAATCAGCCCATTCATAGAGGTGGAGGGATCTACTTCTGTGGTATCTCCGTTGTAGGTATAGGCCGTGGCAATCATGGAGTGGGCAAATCGGCCATATTCTCCTGCGGCCCCAAATGCGAACTCCGAACTTTGAGGTCCGTAGGAAGCAGTGCCTTGAGTCAGATTGAATGTGCATAAGTAGGCCATTTCTGTATAGTAACTCATTACACTGCCTCCGCCCCAAAGACCTGCCCACAGTGCTCCCGTCTGAACATACACCAAGTCTCCCGCTTGCATGGAAAACATGGGGTACCGAGCATCGGTGCGAAATCCATTGGATGAGGTCATGTAGGTAGAGAGATTCGTATCATTGTCCACTCCCCACAAACCGGTATAGTTATAATAGGTGGTAGAACCCTTCCCCTCCCAGGAAGCGGTAAGGTAAGAGACTCTTCCATCTTCCCGAAAGGCGGGGGTTACGCTGAAGGAGCGTTCCGTATTCCATCCGGATATGGTTTTCACCAGATAATTGTCCCGATCATAAACCCGAACGGCGCTGGTGTTGTTCACCCCGATTAACATCATCCCTCGGGCATCTATGGCCAGGCATTGATAGGAAGCGTTTACCCCATCGGACTCCGGCAGCGGCAAAATGCTGAAGGTAAAAGCTTCCGTGGCCATATCAAAGGTCCCCCGATATAGCCTGAGGGGAGAAGGATGGTATAGGAATTGAATCTTTCCATCTAGTTCTGCCGTAAAGCCGGCTACATTTCCCGAAAAAACAGTGCGGATTTCTCCCGTGCCGGTATTTATGGCCTGGAGTCCCTGGGCCGTAAAGGTGTACAGATTCTTTCCTTGATAGGGGTCCAAATAGTTGTTTTCTCCCAGGGTATATGGAAGGGTGGTTAGCAAGGTGCCGTTGTCTTTGGTCAGCACCAGCGTTTTCCCTCCATACCGGAAGAACAAATACCGTTGCTGGTTGTCATGGGCAAAGCTGTCCCCATATCCCGGAGCCATGGGCAAAATGTCTTCTGTGATGGAAAAGGTCCAGTTCACTTCCCCGGTCTCTCCTTTGAGGGACGTGATGGTATATGGCATTTCCGGCCAATAATCGTTGGTACCGGTAGCCCAGGTTCCGTTGATGGTATAAAAATTTTCTTCATCCACGGAAAACCAATTGCTTTCCAAAAAAGTTTCACCACCCCGGTACCCGAAGGGCAGGGCCGCAACCGCCCCGTCATAATATCCGCGAATTCCGCTGTGGGTAAGGTTGGGAGGAAGGGAAAGAATTTGAACTTGCCCATCCAACTCTTTTTCCAAAAGCAGCCGGTTCAAATAGTTCTGATTTTGCAATAGCAGTTGCTTTTCTTCCTGGTTGCCCGCAATCAGCATCAGTTTGGCGGTCTGGAAAGAAAGAGGTTCTCCCCGAATTTGAGGCGCAATATTTACCACATGGGAAACCCCTTCCACCATGGATTCTTTGTAGTCCGCCGGCGTTATATATTCCGGCAAAGTTTCTTCCACCCACCGGTCCTTTAGCTCCAGTCGAATGGATACCTGCCCCACTCCATCTTTTAAAAACCCAATCTTCTTTCCCGTTCCGAAAGAATAGTCTTCGTAGCCGGGAAGCAGGGCCCCATCCGTTTCTCCCGTTCCTTGTGAGTTCCCTGCTCCATCAAAGAGGTGAACCTTCCAACTGCGTTCCAATTGGTCTCCATCGGTGATGGATAAATCCTCTACGGTGATTTCCCCTTGGTTGGTGCCCGCCTTTCTTAGGAATTCCGTGGGCAGACGCAGCCGTCCTTCCGGGGGCAGGTCCGGGGCTACCATAAAATCATGAAAGACCTCATGGGACTCTCCCCGGCTGTCTCTGGCATATACCCTATATTGAAACTCTTCTTCCCCGGTATTTTTCGTGAGAAAAGGAAGCTGCACTCTGAGATAGTATGAATCCTGTTGAACCTGCTCAATGGGGCGGGTTTTGATGACCTCACTATTTTCCAACGGATTCTCTCCGCCGTTTATGTGGTGAACCAAGCGAACCTTTTCCCCATTGCTCTTCCGCCACACTTCCACCCATAAATCCGTCAGCGGGTAGGAGGGATGGGTGGCCACGGAGATATATACCATCTGCTTTCGATTTTCCTTCTGGACCCCTCCCAGCTGAGCCATAATATAGGGGGTGGCTTTTACTTCAATGGACTTGGTGTCCGTCCACACCTGACCGCCTTCTCCTGTAATTCGTAACGTTACCGGGTAGGTGCCCCTTTGGGGAAAGAGAATGTCCGCCGTCGTAGAATCCTTTCGATGGACCGTGGCGGCACCCCCCGGTAAAAAGGAATTGGAGGCCAGCCCTTCCTGATACATGCGATAGGCCGTATACCCTTCTCCGTCTACTGTAAAACGGGATTGGTCCCAGGCCTCTGCCGGATGCCCCTCAAAGGTTTCTTCCGGAAGGGACAAAATGGCCTCCCCCGTAATGATCGGTTCCGGCTCTTCCGGAGGCGGTTCCTCCGGTTGCTCTTCCTGCACTAAGGTATAGGTAAAGACCAGAGGGATGAAATAGAGATAACCCTCTACTTGGGGATTGTAATTCTCCGATACGGGATCCATCAGATTCATGGCCTGGATGATTTCCGGAGAGGGGGTTCCCAATAGCTGAAGGAGGGCTTCTTTCCCTTCTTGTCCAAAAGCCAGTTGCTCCTTTACGTCATAAGGCGATCCCCCGGGAGATTGAAGGGTCATGGCCAGATGAATCCCTATGGTACCCGACCCCGAATCGTAAGGAGTTGCCGGAGAAGTGGTCAATCCCGTCACTCCGTAATCATAGTAAATCCGCAGGTAGCTGTCCCGGTCCCAAGCGGCTTGATGGTTCCAATGATACCGAAGGGAATCCGAGAAATCAAAGTATCCGGATTCCCCCGCAGAAGCGGAAGGTCGAAAAGGAGAAGCCTCTACGGCAAGGGCTTCTTTCGGCAGGGTGTATGTTGCTTCATAGGAAATGGAACTGCCCGGTGCCCAGTCTTGTTGCCACTCACCGGCGCTGTTCTTCCATACAAAAACCACCCCGGTATCCAGTCGATGATGCACCACTTCTACTGTAGCTCCATGGGCTGCAGGAAGCGCCGGCCAGGATGTAAATCCCAAAAGCAATGCCATGATTCCTGCCAGGAGCTTCCTTTTCCACCTTGTCCCCCTTGCCCTGCTTGCCCATTTCATGTTGCCCCTCCTTTAAAATGGATAGGGAACCAACATCATGGTATCGCTGGTTCGGGTGAAATATCCAATGTACTCAGCAGCAGGAAGAGAGGAGCCGGGCGTTGCCCCGGTAACCCAGTACAAGGTGGACAGGGCATCGGAGGTGCGGATGACCCGATGATCCTGAACCAATACCACCACTCGGGCCGGATCTTTGGGAAACACCCGAAACCCTTCCGTATCCCAGGCGTTTCTCATCCGTTCATACTGGTAGGGATCCTTTTCTTGAATCCACACGTATTTCACATCTTTCAGCAAAGGAAGCTCCTCCTTGTTTCGGATGAAATCCTCCAGGGGAAATATGCTCTCTTCCCGGGGAATCTCCGGCACCTTTTGAACGCCTTCTTTTTTCGCTTGGACCAAACGGTCCACTACGGCGGTGGCTTCGGCTCTGGTCAAACCCCCTTCCGGTCGAAAAGTGCCATCCGGATAACCGGTTATAATACCCCGGTAAAGTCCCAGCACCATGGCATACTCATCCGGATCATGGGGAGATATATCCCATAATGTTTCCCGAAGCTGTTGATGGCCGGGGATAGGGCCCTGTTCCAAAGCTTTGCTGGCCATCACCATCATGTCTCTTCGAGAAATGGGATGGGGCAGGGCTTTGTGGGAAATTCTTCCCTCATGAATATATCCCAGCACCTCCCCCTTCAAATAGTAAGGGAGGGCCCAATGGCTTTCCGGAGTGGAACTTTGCCCCGGGTCCTTGCCCCCCTGGGCCAACACCAGCATCTTAATAAACTCTCCATAGGTCAATGGATTCTCCGGCCGGAAGGTCCCGTCCGGGTGACCAGACAACCATCCTCTTTCCGTTAACCTTTCAATGTAAGAGGCCGCCCAATGGGAGTCGGCAACATCCGGATATACCGCCTCCGCATAAACCGGATTCCCTGGCATAATGCTGCTACATTGAGGAAGAAGCAACACCATCAAAAACAGCAAAATCACTCTTCCTCCCAGCCTGTATGCACTTTCCCGGCGACGCAGTTTTTTATGGTTTCTCATCGGCCTTCTCTCCCTTCTTTTCCTCGGGCAGGTTTCCTGTGGAGTCATTCTACCTTTCCTCTATTCCACCCGTCAATTTGCGGAAAAGCGACAAAAAAAGAGAGGCATAATTACCTCTTTAATTATTGATAAATCAAACCGAAAAACTCAACACGAGTATTTATTTAATCTTTTCCTTACTTACTCTTTAAGCGCTGTTACGGGAATCACATACACCCCATCCTCTCTCTTATATGCCGCCATGGAAAGTCCACAAATAACGCACAATACCTCCGGAACTCTAGTGTCTGATTTTCTTTCTTCCATATATCTTTTCATCGCCAATAGTTTTGCGGCAGCTTCATCTATTTGATTAACCCCCAGTTTTATTTCAAAAGCTCCCCATTTCCCGCTGGGCATTTCTACAATGGCATCAATTTCATCACCACTATCGAAATGCCGATAGTGAAATACTTTTCCTTCACTGGCTTCTGTATATATCTTCAAATCTCTTATAACCATCGATTCAAAAATAAATCCAAATAAACTTAAGTCACCCAATAGCTTCTCCTCCGTCAAATCTAAGGCCGCAACGGCAAGAGAGGGATCAACAAAATTTCGCTTTGGATTTTTTGCGACTCTCATGGAAGACCTATAATTCGGATCAAAGGCATTTAGGTTTTCGACGATAAAAAGCCTATCCAAAATGTCGAGATATTTTGCAATAGTATCTGCAGATGCTTCTTCCTTGTCAAACTCTAACATGTCAGCCAAGAGAGTTTTATTACTTGCCAGGGTTGCTGTATTTCGAGCAAGAGATTTTATCAGAGATTCCATTTTCTTTCTTGACCGAACTGCCCCGGAG
>CAYVFH010000055.1:0-5808 GCA_964450985.1 uncultured Oscillospiraceae bacterium
ACGGAAACCATGCCGGCTTCGGGGTCCTGGGAATCCATTCGTATCATTCCATTCTTCACATAGAGCTGGGCCGTCAACAAGTCGTTTTCAAATTCGGTAGAAAAAGACAGGTGGAGAGGATGTTCCTCCACATTTAACCACTCCTCCATCAAAGCCACTACTCGATATTCCGGCATATCTTCCGGCACCTCCTCCGGTTCCCCTTCCACGGACGCACCGGGTCCGCAAGCACCCAGTAAAAATGCCATGGCAAACACACCCATCCAAACTAGCCACGGGTTTCTTCCCTTCCTTTGATTTGTTTGTTTCATTCCCTTTTCCATCCCCTATGCCTCCTGTTTCTCAGCGGTGTTATCCTCCGGCTGTTCCACTTCCCCTTGGGATACCCAGTAAAGATTCCCTTTCGGAAGGGAGCTTTCTACTTCTTTCCCCAGCTCTGTAGCAGTGATAAACAGTTGAATGTCCTTCAGCGTATGTATTAGAAACTGCTGCCTCTGACTGTCCAGTTCGCTCAATACATCGTCCAGCAACAAAATCCCCTCTTCTCCCGTTTCTTCCTGAATCAACTTTAGCTCCGCCAGTTTTAATGAGAGGGCCGCTGTTCTCTGTTGTCCCTGAGAACCATAGCTTCGCAAGTCGATCCCATTTACCAACAAGGTCAGATCATCCCGGTGGGGTCCCACTCCTGTGGTACCACGAATTCGGTCCCGCCGATGATTTTTCTGCAAGGCTTCCAGAAGGTCCCCCGTGGTGTCTGGATGATAAAGAACCTGTAGTTCCTCCTGACCATCGGTGATTCCTTGATGAATTTCCCGGCTGATGCGATTCAGTTTTTCCGTGAACCGCTGTCTTTCTGCCATCACCAACTGTCCGTAATGGGCCAGGCTTTCATCCCAAACCTCCAGATTCTTTTCTTCCGCTCTACAGTCTTTCAATAAAGCATTTCGTTGAAGCAATGCTTTCTTGTAGCATCCCAGGTTTTGGTAATAGGATGGCTTCAGTTGGCTGATTTCCCGATCCAGAAATCGCCGCCTTTTCTCCGGCTCGTCTTTCACTATTTTTAAATCCTCCGGAGAAAACACTACCGTATAAATGTGTTCCAACAGCTCCGAGCTTTTGGTCGCCTTTACCCCGTCAATTTTAATGGCCTTCTGATCTTCGGAAACCGCCAGCTCTACCGAGAGGGGTTCTCCATCCCGTAATGCCTCTACCTCTACTCGGAAAAATGGCGCACCAAAACGAATCATCTCACTGTCTCTTCCCGTGCGAAAGGATTTTCCCAAAGAAGTGATATATAGGGCTTCCAACAAATTGGTTTTTCCTTGGGCATTATTCCCCAACAACAAATTCACCTTGGGGTGAAAGGTGAGTTCCAGGTTCTTGTAATTTCGAAAATCCTTCAGTCTTAGTTTTCGAATTTGCATAAGGATTACTGTTCCGCCTTTTCTTTCCTGCGCTGCTTTTCCAGGTAGACCAACAGCACATTAATGTCTGCAGGGGATACCCCGGATATCCGAGAGGCTTGTCCTAGAGACCGTGGCCGAACGGCATCCAGCTTCTGACGCGCTTCCAACCGAAGCCCTTCCATAGAAAGGTATGGTAAATCCGAATCTAACTGTCGTTCTTCCAGTTTTCGAAAGCGTTGCACTTGCTGCAATTGCTTTTCAATATATCCTTCATACTTGAGGTTCACCTCGATGGAGGTTTTTACTCCCATGGTTAGCGGCTGGTTTGACGGAAACCGGGAGAGAATTTTTTCCAGGGTGATTTCCGGACGCTTCAACAATTCTGCCAAAGTGGTTCGATTGGTAAGAGGTGTGCTGTTCCAAGCAAGAAGACTTTCCTCCATCTCCTTGGGTGTGACTTCTTGGGCCAATAACCGTTGCTTTTCCTCTTGGATTATTCTTTGCTTGTGTTGAAATTTTTCATATCGCCCAGGCGTTACCAATCCCAATTCCCATCCCAACTCGGTAAGCCTTGTGTCCGCATTATCCTGTCTCAACAAAAGACGATATTCCGCACGACTGGTCATAATCCGATACGGCTCAGGAGTTCCTTTGGTAACCAAATCATCAATGAGCACTCCGATATAGGCCTGACTTCGATCCAGTACAAAAGGTTCCTGATGATTCAGCTTTCGGCAAGCATTGATTCCCGCCATGAGCCCCTGGGCGGCAGCTTCTTCATACCCGGAACTTCCGTTGAATTGTCCGGCACAAAATAAATTTTCCAGATGACGATATTCCAACCAAAGGGTCAGTTCTGTGGGATCGATGCAATCGTATTCGATGGCATAGGCCGGTCGTACGATTTGGATGTTTTCCAGCCCCGGAATGGTTTGATAAAACTGTTGTTGCACATCCTCCGGCAGACTGGTAGACATTCCTTGGATATATACCTCGTCGGTTTCCAACCCCTCCGGCTCAATGAATAATTGATGCCTTTCCTTATCGGAAAACCGGTTCACCTTATCTTCGATGGAGGGGCAATACCGTGGTCCCACCCCTTCGATTTGCCCTCCAAACAATGCAGATCGGCCAAAATTATTTCGTATAATTTCATGGGTTTTATGATTGGTATAGGAAAGCCAACAGGATACTTGTTCTCTTTGAATTTCATCGTTCATAAAGCTGAAAGGAACAATGATTTCATCTCCCTTTTGCTCTTCCATTTTTTTAAAATCTAAACTCTGAGCCAACGCTCTTGCCGGTGTACCCGTTTTAAATCTTCGGAGTTGCAAACCATGTTTTCGTAAATTGTCGCCTAGTTCCATGGCCGGTGCCAATCCATTGGGACCGCTGTCATAAGCACTGTCCCCAATAAAAATTTTCCCCTTCAAGAATGTACCCGTCGCCAAAATTACCGCACCGGCTCGATAGATAGCCCCGGTACGCAACACCACTCCCGTCACCCTTCCTTCTTCCACCAGAAGGTCGATGACTTCTCCTTGTTTCAAATCCAGATTGTCCTGGTTCTCCAGCACCTTCTTCATTTCCAGGTGGTATTTATTTTTATCTGCCTGGGTTCTTAAGGAGTGTACGGCAGGTCCCTTGGCGGTATTTAACATGCGACTCTGTATGAATGCCTTGTCTATGTTAATGCCCATTTCTCCCCCCAGTGCATCAATTTCCCGCACCAGATGTCCCTTCCCCGTTCCTCCGATGGAAGGATTGCAAGCCATCATGGCAATGGATTCCAAGTGGGTGGAAAACAGAACCGTCTTTTTCCCCAGACGCGCAGAAGCCAGCCCTGCCTCACAACCGGCATGGCCCGCCCCTACTACCACTACATCATACTGTCCCATTTCATATCGTTCCATACTTTACTTCCCCAAACAAAAGCGTCGGAATACTTCCTCTATAATATCATCCTTTACGGTAATTCCCAAAATATCTCCAAGGGCTTGATGGGCATTTTTCAAATCCACCTCTACAAAATCCAGGGCATCCTTTCTTTGAATGGCAGAAAGCCCGTCCTGTAAATGAGCCTTGGCACGTCCCAACAATTCTTCATGCCGGGCCTGGGTGATGATCAGCTCTTCCCCTGCCACCGCCTGCCCCTTATACACCATGTCTTCCAAGGTTTCTTCCAGCTGAGAAAAACCCATTCCCTCGGTAAGAGACATTTCTAAAATCCTGGCATGAGGTAGATGTTCTGCAACTTGAGGGTGGTTCACCGCTTCTCCCAAATCCCGTTTATTCAATATAACCAGGGTGGCGTGGTTCTTCAGTAAGGTCATAATTTCCTGGTCTTCCGTGGATAGTGGTTGGCTTCCATCCAACACCAATAGCACCAGGTCGGATTTTTGAAAGGTCTCTTTGGCACGATAAATCCCCATTCGTTCCACCTCGTCAGAGGCCTCTCGGATCCCTGCTGTGTCAGTAATACGAAGGGGGATATTTCGAATATTGACCCACTCCTCAATGGTGTCCCGGGTGGTGCCAGGCATGGAAGTAACAATGGCCCGTTCCTCTCCCAGTAATGCGTTCAACAAGGAGGATTTCCCCACGTTGGGTTTTCCTGCTATGGAAATACGCAATCCTTCCTTTAGAATTCGTCCCCCATGGGCGGTATTCAATAAGCGTTGAATTTCTTGCAGAACCGTTTCCACTTCTGCGGCCAATATGGGGTAGGTCACTTCTTCAATGTCTTCTTCCGGATACTCAATATTTACCAATATCTGAACCAGTATGTTTTGAAGTTTTTCCAGAAGCATTTGAATTCTTTCTGTTGTGGCTCCCTTCAATTGGCTTACCGCCACCTGAAATCCGGCAGGGGTTTTGGCTTGCACCAAATCCATCACCGCCTCGGCTTGAGACAAATCCAATCGTCCGTGAAGAAAGGCTCTTTTGGTAAATTCCCCCGGCTCTGCCAAGCGAGCCCCTTTTTCCATTAAAACCCCCAGGGTTCTTTTTAAGGGAATCATGGAGCCGTGACACTGAATTTCCACCACGTCTTCCCGGGTATATGTAAGAGGTGCCGGCATAAACACCGCCATAGCTTCATCAATGATGATGTTCCGCTCCTCCCCTTCCACCAAATGGCCATAGGTCATTTGTCGTGGCATGGGTTTTCTGCCAGTGTACGGCACAAATACTTGTTCCAACAAATCCCGGGCCATCTGGCCGCTCATTCGTATTACACCAATTCCCCCTTCTCCGGGAGGTGTAGCAATGGCTACTATGGTATCTTCCATAAGTGGTTCTCCTTGAAAAAATAGCCCGCATTGTCTGCGGGCTATCTACCGTTAACCTTTGTTTTTTAACTCAATGATAACCCTTCGATACGGTTCCTCTCCTTCGCTGCGCGTGACCACCCTGGGATGGTTTTGAAGGGTGGAATGAATCACTTTACGTTCATAAGGATTCATGGGCTCCAGTTTCATGGGCCGCTTGCTTCGGGCCACTTTATCTGCCAATCGATCCGCCAACTGTTGTAGGGTTTTTTCTCGTTTGGCTCGATAATTCTCTGCATCGATGACCACACGTACATATTCTTCTTTCCCTTTATTGACCACTAAGCTGGTCAAGTATTGAATGGCATCCAAGGTCTGTCCTCTTTTGCCAATAATGGTCCCTGTGTCTTCCCCTTCCAGCTCCAGGAAGACAAACTCTTCATTGCCGGAAGCTTTTACACTCATCTTCAATCCCATGCTGTCGATGGTGTCCTTGATAAAAGTCAATGCGGGATGCTCCGTTAAATCCTTGAGGTCTTCCGGTTTGGCTTGTAGTAAAGGTTTGATATCCTCTCTCTTCTTTTCTGCTGATTTC
Source organism: uncultured Oscillospiraceae bacterium (assembly GCA_964450985.1). Lineage (GTDB taxonomy): Bacteria > Bacillota > Clostridia > Peptostreptococcales > Anaerovoracaceae > JAAZGD01. The sequence continues at coordinate 5,271 of CAYVFH010000055.1, forward strand.
TCTACCGCTTTTTCCGTTGGTATACCTCTTTCCTCCGGAACTTTTTTCCCCATCGGAGACTCCACGGAAGGCTCCTTGCTTGATTCAACTTTTGTTTCTGTTTTTTGTTCTTTCTTCGGTTCTGTGGCTTCATGTACCACAGCGTTGGTGGCCGTTTTTATGGACACTCTCACTTTGGCCAGCTTGTTGCCGATACCAAAAAATCCTTTGCTGGGTTCTTCCAGAACGGTGACCTCTACTTCGTCCATGGTGGCTTTGAGATCTGACAAGGCCAATTTTACGGCTTCATCTACACTGGTTCCCCATTTTTCCGAATAGCTCATTTTATATTCCTCTCTGATGTTACACCCTATATTTTCTTTTGTTGCCTTAGCTCCGCCTCTGCCTTCATTCTACGTCTCAGTTTATTCAGTCGAAGATTGAATAAAATTTGAGCGCCGGTTCCAATAAACCAGTACAAGGTCAGCCCTGCGGGAAAGGTTCTTCCCATCCATACAATCATTACCGGGAAGAAATATTTCATTACCTTCATCATGGG
>CAYVFH010000056.1:0-5796 GCA_964450985.1 uncultured Oscillospiraceae bacterium
TTGGATTTAGTAAAAAAATATAACCGGGAGGAATTCCATATTACCCATGCCACCACGGTGGAGTGTGTAATGCGGTATTTTGCGGAAAAGCTGGGCTATGGTGAGGAAGCGGACTTTTGGGCTATGGTGGGGCTTCTTCATGATATTGATTTTGAGATGTGGCCGGAAGAACATTGCAAAAAAGCCCCGGAGCTTTTAAAGGAAGCCGGGGCGGATGACCGTTTGATTCATGCGGTAGTCAGCCATGGTTATGGTCTTTGCACCGATGTGGCGCCGGAGCATGAAATGGAAAAAGTATTGTTTGCCACGGATGAACTCACCGGACTAATCGGAGCATGCGCTCTGATGCGCCCATCCAAAAGCGTGATGGATATGGAGTATAGTTCCGTGAAAAAGAAATTTAAGGATAAAAAATTTGCAGCCGGATGTAGCCGGGACGTAATCCAACAGGGGGCAGAGCTCCTGGAATGGGAGTTGGAAACCTTGATTACGGAGACGCTGGAAGCGATGAAAAATTGTGGGTAACATCTGTGGATTTCACAAAGGTGCCGTTGCCCAGTTGATTGTCGGGAGACAGGACAACCGATTCTCCCGGTGTAAGGCCGGTAATAATCTCCGTGAAATCACGGCCCTTTAATCCAACCACCACTTCCCGTTCCACAGCTTTCCGGCCCTCAACCACAAAGACAAAGCTTTGTTGGTCTCGTTCATAGACGGCGGTTTTTGGCACTCGGATGGCTTCTGAATGTTGGTCGATGGTGATTTCTACATCGATAGTGCTCCCCAATCGGGGAGCTTTTTCTTGGCCTAAATCAATCTCAACCCGTACACGTTTCTGCTGAATTCCCAAGTCGGACAGCTGATCCTGGGCCTTGATATGAACCTTTCTAACCTGGGCGGAGGAATCTTTATAATTACCCTCTTGACTGGTGAGAAGTACCGGATCCCCGGGAGTTACCAAGTCCGCATCGGAAGCGATCAAGTCGCAGATCACATAGATGTCATCCAGATTGGAGATTTCCAGGATGGGTGCGCTGGCTAAAACGGTTTCCCCTTCCTTGGCGAAAACACCGGTGATCACACCACCAATGGGTGCCGTTAATCCCGCGGTTCCAGAGGAGGATACATAGCTTTCGATGCTGTATGCCAAGGCATCCACTTGGGCTGCCAACTGGTTGGCCGTAGCCTGGGCTTGACTGTATTCCTGTTGGCTTACGGCCCCTTGTTCATATAGTAGCCGGCTTTTGTTGGCGGCATCTTGTGCCAAGGCATACTGAGACTGCAAGGCTCGCAACTGGGATTGTTGGCTTTTCACATCCAGAGAAGCCGAAGAGCCTTCTCCGGTCCGCAGCAAATCCCCTGCCGAAACGGAATCTCCTTCCTCCACCAATAAGCCCCGAATTTCTCCGGTTTGCTTGGCGGTGAGGATGAGGGCACTTTCGGATTCTACGGTGCCGGCCTCTTTGATCACCTCCGCAACAGGTCCCTGGGAAACCTCTGCGGTTTCCACCGGGGTTCCGGAGAGAAGGACACCGGCTATGATAAGAATGAAAACCGCCAACGGCACCACCGCCAGCAGGACCTTCTTTCTTTTCGAAAGGTTCTTCCATAGGGCTTTTAGTTTTTTCATAACGGTTACTCCTTACGATTCTCGGCTTTTTAGCGCCTTCAAAAAATCCAATTTCTGTATTTTTCGATAGGTGGCCAATTGGGCCAACAGGATAAATAATATAGTGTAAATGGTGGCGAGGACGTATGCATGGAGGGAAGGGGATAAATCCAAATGATAAATATCTGTAGTAAAGGCCTCGCTACTGTAGTAGGAGAACCACCTTCCTACGGGTATGCCCAACAGGATTCCCACTGCCAAAAGGATATTGTTTTCCTTGAGAATGAGTTGGAAAATTTCCTTGCGGGTAAATCCCATCACTCGTAAGGAGGAAAATTCCAGCTCCCGGGAGGACAAGTTTACCATGGTAGCATTATACACGATAGCAAAGCCCAATACACCAGAAAACAGCACCATAAAGGCGATGGACAGATAAGTCATGGTCATGTATTCCTGATAAACGGCCTGAGAGTCCTGGCTGGACATGACGGAAGAAATATTAGAAGCCTTTAATAGCTTTTGCTGGATCAAAGGATCTTCCGAATCCAGATACACACCATTCACCAGGCCTTTGTCGAAGAGAAGGGCACCCATGTAGTCTAAATCCATGTAGCCATTCATTCCCAGAGTCTGTTTTATCTGCCCCGCCACCTGCACCATTTGATTTTCTCTACCGGGTAGGTAGTGCTGGATTTCCACCCAGTCACCCGCTTTGACATCCAACACCCGGGCCATGTTTTGAGAGAGCAGGATTCCTTCCGCAGGAACTTTCTGTGGCAAACTATCTTGGTCCTTTAGATGAATAAACCGGGAGTTTGGGTCTAGACCGATAATCACAGCGGAAGCTTCCCGATGGCCGTTGGTCAGGGTGAAGGGAGCCTCCAAGCGACCTTCCATCTCATCTTCTTCCACCTGGATGATGTGAGGAAGATCATAGAGATCATGCTTTTCCACAGGCTGTTTCAACGAAATGTTATAGCCCATGGTCTGGAATTCGGTGAAGTGTTTCACCATCATATCGTCTACGACAGAGGTCATGCTATTGGTGAAAGTCATCATGCCAAAGGTGAGGGAAACACCAGCTAAGACAAATAAGCTGCGTTTCTTGTTGCGAAATATGTTCTTTATGGCCAGCTTCTGACTAAAGGAGAGTTGTTTCCAGAAATGAGTCCAGTTTTCTAAGAATATGCGTTTTCCTCCCTTGGGTATCTCGGAACCCATGGCATCGGCTGGTGCGATTTTCATCACACCCCGGGCGCCCAGTAAACCGGAAAGGATACAAATCGCGGCAGAAAGCAACATGGCGATGAATATATAGGAGTAGTAAAAGTTCATGGTTAACATGGGGATGTGGAAAAAGTCCAGATACAACCTGGTCATAGCGCCCGCCAATGCCATTCCAAGGATAGACCCCAAGGCACCGCCCAATAGGCCAGCTACCAGTGCGTATTTTACATAATGCATCAGCACCGCCCTGTTGGAATATCCAATGGCTTTGAGAATTCCAATTTTCATCCGGTCCCGCTTCACCATACGTCCCAGCATCATCATAAGAATCAGGCCGGCCACCAACAGAAAAAGGATGGGGATGGAGTTGGCCATTAGTCTCAGGTTTTCCAATTCCAAATCGATGACCGCATTGCTGAGATGGGTTTCCCGAGTCACTACTTGGGTAACTCCGAAGGGCCGAAATTGGTCTTTTAGGTGTTCCACTAAAAAGTCTTCATCGGTATCGGGTTGATAGGATACCAAAAGCTCATTATAATTACCGGCAAGTCCGGTAACCCTTTGGGCAAAAAGGTGTTCCACATAGAGAACCCCAAAGTTTTCATTATCCGGCAACAGAGCCTGGGCACTTTCTACCAGATAAATGTGTTCCGGATTGGCGACAATACCCGCCACCTCCATGGAATATACCACGCCATTTATTTGGATTTTCAATGGGTCTTGGGGACCAATGTCCCGGGCATTGGCAAATTGCTCCACTACCAGCACTTCCTTGGGATTCTGAAGGAGGTGGCCTTCCAATAAGGTAGGCCAGGACAATGGATCGGATGAGTTGGTGGATAGAATCTGAAGATTCACTCGCTGATTGGGATCTTCCGTAATCAACCGGCCATCGGTGTGAATACGCCCCATAACCTGCTCCACATCCGGGTGGAGAGAGGCTCGCTCTATCTGTTGGGCCGGAAAGGCTTCCGCCTGGAGAAAGAGATGGGGGAAACGATTTTCTTCATAGTAGTCATCTACCGTATTTTGCATATTGATGGAGGTCATGTTCATGGAAGTGAACACCACAATACCGGTGACGATAATCACTAGGATGGCAATAAACTGACTCTTGGAGTTTTGAATCATGCGTAAGAGCATGAAATCGATTTTTTTCATTGGCCTATGGAGTGGTTTCTACCACTTGATATCTTCCACGTTCAGGGGATTTTTCTCCAGAACATCCTCGATAATTTGGCCGCTTCTCATTTTGATTACCCGGTCGGCAATGCGGGCAATGTCTCCATTGTGGGTGATTACCAACAGGGTTTTTCCCATCTCCCGGTTCACCCGTTTTAAGAGGGAGAGAATGGAAATGCCGGTGTTGTAATCCAAGGCGCCGGTGGGTTCGTCACAGAGAAGAATTTCCGGGTTCTTCGCTACTGCCCGGGCAATGGAGACTCGTTGCTGTTCTCCTCCACTGAGTTGGGAAGGAAAATGGTCCTGGCGTGGGGAAAGGTCCACCGCTTCCATCACCTGGTCGATATCCAGAGGATTTTGAGAAATTTCTGTGGCCAATTCCACATTTTCTCGTGCGGTAAGATTGGCCATGATATTATAGAATTGAAATACAAAGCCCACCTTGTTTCTGCGGTATGCGGTTAATTCCCGCTCATTGTATGCGGTGATTTCCTCATCCCGTAAAAAAACCTGACCTTGGGTGGGGGTGTCCATGCCGCCAATGAGGTTGAGCAGGGTGCTTTTGCCGGAGCCGCTGGGGCCTAAAATAACTACAAACTCGCCCTCTTCCACTTGGAAGGTGGTGTTCACCAGGGCTTTTACTTCCACTTCCCCCATTTGGTAAGACTTGCTTAAATTCCGGGTAGATAGGATGGCCATAGATGGGTTCTCCTCTCATCATATCTAAAGAAAAGGCCGCTTTGTGCCAGAAAATCGACATGCCATATCCACATAATAGGTACATCTATAAATACATATATAAGTATAGAGAAAATATGGAATATAATCAAGGTTTCCGGCCTTGGCTTCTGATTGACAGGGGGAGGGTTGGGGTATATGATAGTCATGATGTTAGTAAAGGCTAACCTATTATTGTGGAGGGGAATATGGCAGGTGGAAAGAGATTAATGACATTGGATGAACTCCAGGTGGGAAAAAGAGCAGTAATCAAGAGTGTAGGTGGCGAGGGCGCGTTGCGTCGTCGTCTTTTGGACTTGGGACTTACCCCTTATACACCGGTCATGGTGCGAAAGGTGGCACCCTTGGGAGATCCTATTGAAATATATTTGAGAGGGTATGAGTTAACCTTGCGAAGAAGCGAGGCCAAAGCCATCGAGGTGATGTTCTTTGAATGCAGCGGATGTGGGAATTGCTATTTTGGCATGAAACATCGTTGCCCGGGCACCGATAAGGCTTGTCAGGTGGAGGCTCACCACCGAAACCGCCATGGAGAAGGCGGAAAAGAGTGCCGTCGAGATTCGCAAAGAGGTTGTGGAACGAATCCGACAACCATCCCGGCCACTGATTCGGAGCGAGCTTGCTGGGAGAACAGGGAGGATATGGATGGGAAAGAGTAGCAAGAAAAAGGATTTGGTCAACATGGTGTTAATCGGGAATCCCAATGTGGGACTCACCACCTTGTTTAACCAATTAACGGGAGGAATCCTTCATAAAAGTCCGGTAGATGCCAAGGAAGGCACCGTGAAGGGACATGACTATGCCAATGTGATAGAATTGCCGGGTCTATATTCTTTGTCGGCATATTCTGCCGACGACATTTCCAATCGGGAGATTTTGTTGTCCGGGATTCCGGATGTGATTGTCAACGTGGTGGATGCCACCAGTATTGAGAGAAGTCTGTACCTCACCTTGCAGCTAATGGAGTTGGAAATCCCCATGGTTTTGGCCCTCAACATGATGGACGAGGTGGAACACAATCAGATTGATATTGACTTACG
>CAYVFH010000057.1:0-5727 GCA_964450985.1 uncultured Oscillospiraceae bacterium
ACACTATTTAAGTAGTTCCCCACTAAAGTCCCTTTGTCTTCCGGCAATAAATCGATAAACCGATATTGGGGAAGCATTTCATAGGGGTGATGATTGGATAGACTGATAACCATGCCATAGAACGGCTGACTTAACTCTTTCATCAGCTCAACGGCTTGAGGATAAAACTCGGAGTCCGTTAAACCCCAACCCATCCATTCCGTCATGGTAAAGTCCCCACCCCTACCCTGATCGTTCAAGCCTCCGTAAAATCTTTGAAAACCCATAGCAGGATAGGCTTTTTCTCGATTCCAAAAGGTGGTATCTTCAAAGGCATGGAATACGGCGGTGTCATAACCCTGCTCACCTAGCAACACCGGTAAACCCCGGAAATAGTTTTCCGGGAATAGTTTGTAGGTATAACTGGCCAATGTACCGTATAGGGAGTGGTTGGCTGCAAATTCTGCATCCGATGTGTTTCCACTGCCTATTTGCTGATAAAACTTTGGGAAATAAGTGGAGTTCTCTTCCATCAGAGCATTGAGATTCGGTGTTAGCTCCTGGCCATTATAGGTTCTCCCTACCACAAAGTTTTGTAGCGACTCCACCTGAATGATAACGATATTGCGATTTTCCGCCACTCCAAACTGAGGACCGTTTTTTTCCATCTCATAGTCCTTGGATAGCCCATTCATTTGGCTATCGCCCCCATTCGACCAAAAACTACCGATTATATCCTTGAGATGGTAAGCAAAAAACTCTTGATTGCCCATTGAAGTGAGAAACAAAGATTGAAACGGGTTCCAAATAACCAGGGTCAGTAACAGAGCTCCCAATGCCAGTACCGCCCTTTGATACCTACGTTCTTTCATCACGAATCACTGATTTTCGCCATGGTATTTTATGTAGAAAAAATACCACATAAATGATAACCACATCCAGAAACAGCAGAAAGAATGTGGGCCGAATCACTTCTTTGATGCTTTCTCCAATATCACCCAAAACCTCAGCGGCACCTAACATTCCCACCGATAAATATCGGTTAAAGTAGCTGGAATACGTAACATCCGAAAACATAAGAATAGTGAGCAGTGTAAATAAAATAAGGGGAATCCACTTGTTTCTAAAAAAAGAAAACAAAATTCCCACTAATATGCACGTGGTAATCCAAATGAAAAACACGTTGGTTGTTATATTCATCAATTGATAAAATAACATTATTTTTCCCATCACCAACAGGATGGCTATTAGCCCAAGGATTCCATACTTCTTTTTGATAGAGTCTATCATCCTCCGCAAAAACTGTACAAAATCTTTTGCTTTCTTACACACAAAAACAACGACCGCTTTTGCCCTCTTCTTAAGAAACTCCCGGCTTATTTTCAAACTATTTTCCATAGAAAGATTATACTAGAAAAACCCCGCATTATCAATGAGATTTGCCCGCCACGCCAAATTCTTTTCACGAAAAACCCCGCTCTGCCTAAGCGGGGTGTATCTGAGACAATCTATCATGAATATATTGAAAAATATCCGCCGGTGTATCCAGGGCAATCCCGGAGTAACCCCCCGAATCCACCAGATAACGAGTGGCTTTTCCCTCCCGGAGATCCGCCAAATCGTTGGCTAAAATAAAGTCCATCCCGTTCTTTTCCGCTAACTTTCTAGCCACTTCGTATAATTCTTCTTTTTCCACATTCTCCAATAGCTTACATCCTACCAACAAGGCCTGGGGGAACCAATTCCTTAAGTTTCCGATAATTTTAGGGGTTAGTGTCAATTTTACCGAAAGATTCTGCTGATAGCTGCTGATTTTTGAACTATTATCGATTCGATATGCGCCTTGCTCTAGAAGTTTCAACACCTCCCCCTCGCTGGTAAATGGCTCTATTTGGGCTCTTTTATACAGAAGTTTGGCCAAATCTTCCATCAAGAACGTAAAGTCTGCCTTGTAATCACCCACAGCCGCTGCATGGATAACGCCTTCTATTCCAGCACCTTCGTCGGACAATTCTCTCAACTGGTTCATCATCTCTTCCGTTGTTTCCACCGGGAATACCCGCAGAGTGCCCCCTTTCTCATACTCTTTCAGAGAATCATAGGAAATGCCTCTATTCAATACCAAATCCACCCCATACCCCCCTCGCATAAACTCTTGCGCAAGGGCTAAACTCAGTGAACCCGTTGACATATTAGTAATTTTCATCACTTCATCGATATATTCGTTAGTAGGTCCCCCCGTTATAATTATTCTTTTCATTTCTCTAGTCCTCCCCATAATTTTCCTTCATAATCCCAATGGCCCTCTTAATTTTTTCTCGCAAGGAAGGTGGATCTAACACCTCCACTTTTTCCCCAAATTGCATTGCCCAGTACTTCATGGCATTCTCGTTAGCCCGAACCATTACCAGGCAATATTGACTTGGATTCTCTGAATCCGGTGTGATTTCCACTTCTGAACCCAACCAATCGATTACATCACCGATGATATCCTTTTCTATCCTCATGGTAATGCGTATCGAAGGTCCACTAAACATATATACGTGCTCCACCATGTGTCTTGGCAAGTCAAATCCTGTTTTTAACTCTTCCACCTCTCGAGGGTCCTTACGACTCTTCGATACGATCTCAATATCCCAGATTCGTTCTACCCGAAAGTGAGTCACGTTATCATATTTATCCATGTTCCCCACTAGGTAATATTTGCCATTAGCTAATACAATTTGATAGGGGTTTACCAGATGCTTTTCCGTAGATGTGGATACCATCTCTTTGTTTTCATTGTATTTTCTGTAATAAAACCGAACTTGATGATGTTTGGAAATGGCCTCTGAAAGAACATCAATGGTGAAAAACAACTCATTGGTATCCTGATGATCCATGTTGGTAATGTTACAAATATGTTTTACCTTGTCTCGAAAATACACATTGGATTGGTCGGTCAGCTTTTCAATTAAGTCTTTTGCCTGTTTGGTGGGAATATACCGGGATGCCAAAATGCTGTCAATGAGATATCGCAGTTCACTTTCTTCAAAATCCCGTTGAACCAGGTAGTATCCGTTTTCGTATTCGATATCGTACCCTACATCTTTTAAGTTTTCTATATTCCGACCCACCGCTTTTCGTTCACACTCTACTCCGAACTCTTTTCGCATCAGATCGATAATATCCTTCTGCATCAACGGATGGTCCGCATCAGAATATCGTTTTAATATCTCCAGGATTTGAATGATATACAGTTTCTTGATTTGACCCTCTGTCATTATTTAAAAACCTCCTATCGTTCTTCCAACCAATCCGTGTAAATAATATCCAGCTGATGCAAACTTCGCTGCATTTTCTCATGAGATTCCCGAACCTTTTCCATGACGCCGGTGTATTCTCGAATAGACACCTTCCTGTCTCGATTTGCCTTTGTTTGCAATACTTCTTGCAGTTGAATTTGCGCCTGACACAGCTGGATTAGCCTTTCCTTGGTTACTTCCAGGCTTTCCATTAAATCCTGCTCTAGGGCATTGTTTTCTGGGCCTGGCTCTAATTTTAGCATGACAGCCGCCTTCTTCACCTTATTGAAATCTTCCATTCTGGTCTTATAGTCCGCTTTTTTAAATATGGCTGAAACCTTGGATTCCGTCATGACAGCCTGCTGAGATTTCTTGTAATTTTCTATAATGGTTCCGTAAAATAACTCCATTCCTTCTCGTATTCGTTCTTTGCTTGCCATGCTGTTTCCTCCTCTGTAGAACGGCACTCCTCTTTCCATAAAATCACTAACAATCCAATCGCTATAAGCATAAGTCCCCAACTTAACCACATCATCCGTAAACCCTCCTTCTCTTAATAGAGGCATTATACTCACTTCGATGTACGTTATATGGGACACTTAAAGCCCATTATTTAAATAGCACCACTGTTATGCCCGGGTTCCCATGAATGCGATCTTCGTATTCCCGCAATTGGGGACATTGATTCAAAAAAATCTTTTTATGGTCCCCCCACTTTTCACCGGGTATAAAATCACGAATCATCCCCTGCATCATCGGTTCTGTCAATTTTTTGGAGACCGCTATTTTGATGGCGCCGCCTGTGCCGCTGGAACCATATCCATGTATTAGGATAATGCCTCGATAACCGGCACCTTTGGCAGTAGATAACTGATTCACCATACGGACCAAAGCTTGGTCCACTGTGGGATTTCCATATTCTAAATTAATTTCTTTAACTTTAATGGCACCCATTCTACCTTATCCTTCTTCTGTTGTCTTATCCATCCATTTTCCCATGGTACGGTAAATCGTATCTGAATCATACCCGAGAGTCTTCAGCTTTCCAGCCACCTTTCGAAGGCTCTTCTCGGTGATAGGCTCGTGGCCCAACCAAAACCTAGCCAACTCTTCGGCTTTCTTTTTTTCCCAGAAAGAATCCTCCAATCCCAGGTCCCCTTCTTCCAGAAGGATTTCCCAGGCCTCTTGAAAATGCTCCGATGAAAGGCCCCTATCCACAAGTTCCATTTTAATTCGCTTTTTCGCCTTGTTCTTCGCCAATCCATATCGAATATATTCCATGCCATATGCCACGTCATTTAAGAGACCTTCAGCAATGAGTTGCTGAACCATCTCTGAAGTCTCCTGGGAAGAAAGACCTTTACTTTTCAAGTATACCGTCATCTCTCTCACGCTTCGACTTCTACCAGCCAAGTGACGTAATGCCATTTCCCTATGATTCATCCATATCCTCCAGCATATTTTTTACCACCTGACATGCCATCACCATCCCTGCCACGGGAGGCACGAAAGCGATACTGCCGGGAGGTGTTTGCTTTACGGGGTTTTCTAAAGAATATACCACTCTTAACTGTGGAATTCCCCTTTGACGGAGTTCTTTTCGCATTACTTTAGCCAGTGGGCATACTTGGGTTTCAAAGATATCCGCTACCCTAATTTCCAGTGGGTCTAATCGATTTCCCATACCCATGGAACTAATGAGTGGAATCCCCTGTTGGTTACAACGACAGATTAATTCAATTTTCCCCGTTACATTGTCGATAGCATCTACTACATAGTCATAGGAATCCAACGGGATTTCACTGGCCGTCTCCGGCAAATAGAATTGATGGTAAGTGGTAACCTCAATGGAAGGATCGATATCACGAATACGAGCAGCCATGACTTCAACCTTAGGCTTTCCCAATGTGGACCGAAGCGCGATAATCTGACGGTTTAAATTGGTTTCCTCCAGAATATCTTTATCTACCAGTCCCAGGGTGCCGATTCCTGCTCTGGCCAGTGCTTCAGCAGCTGCTCCACCGACTCCACCCAGTCCAAAAATGATTACCTTGGCTTTCCTCAACCGATGTAATCCATACGGGCCTATTAACATTTCCGTCCGTTGTAGCCAATCAGTATTCAAATTCATCTCCTACACAAGCAATCTTTACCATGCCCGGCATTTCTCGTTTCAACTGGCATATACCCTCTACCCCCGTACAATGAACCGGTAATATCTCCTGCATGTTATATTGACAAAGCCGTTGCGCCACCTCCGATATAACAGCACTATCGGCATTATATAGGTGCAACCCTGCCACCAACACTCGAATTTTCTCTTCCGGGAATAAATCCTTGGCATAGTTTAGCGCAGGAAAAATACCTTTATGGGAACACCCTGAAAATAGGTATAACTCTCCTCTTTCCCGGATTAGAAGGAATTGCTCATGGTCCATGGGGTCGATCCGGTACTTACCGTCCG
>CAYVFH010000058.1:0-5627 GCA_964450985.1 uncultured Oscillospiraceae bacterium
TGTATCCGCCTACCACCACATACACTCCTGTTAACACGGCCATTCCAATGATACATACGGTGTAATCAATATGAAACGCCATTCCAAATAGTCGGGAAAGCCCATTAAACAATGATGCCGTATAGGGTATGAGAAAAATAAATATAATTGCAGAAGACAGCACCTTTAACTTTTTACTGTCATATCTTTTACCAAAGAATTCCGGCATAGTAGCACTGTCCAAATGATGGGTCATCAATCGAGTTCGTCGCCCCAGTATAGTCCATGCCAGCAAAGAACCTACCAACGCATTCCCAATTCCAATCCAAGTGGATGCCAAGCCAAATTTCCACCCGAATTGTCCCGCATACCCGATGAAAATAACGGCAGAAAAATAAGAAGTTCCGTAGGCAAATGCAGATAGCCAGGGCCCCACGGATCGGCCCCCCAACACGAATCCGTTGACATCCGTGGCATGTTTTCTGCAATATATGCCCACCGCCACCATAATGCCAAAAAACACAATCAACATCAGAATTTTGATTACCATGTTTCTACCCTCCTCACAAAAAAACCGTCCTCTGAAATCACTCAGAGGACGGGAGTCTCCCGTGGTACCACCTCAGTTCATCCCCTTCTCACGAAAAGGGACCTCATCGAGTACGACAATTCTATTGCTTATACTCTATCGCGTTAACGGGCGAACCCGTCGCAGCCTACTTAGTGGAACCCCACCGTTGGGTGCGCTGCTCTCGGAATGTATTCGGTTTCTGTCTGCCTGCGATTTTTCACCACCCAATCGCTCTCTGAAAGGTAGAAATCAGAACTTACTTGTTTCCGGTCATGGCATTTATCTCTTAAATTTGTCTCATCATACAATATCACCCTGTGGTTGTCAAGGTTTTTTGTATAAATCACCAATTATTATGTATCATCACGTTGTGACATCTCATCATGGATCGGCCGCAACCTCTTCACGAAAGCCTGTTGCCACTTTGGCGGGTGCGCATAAAAAAGAGGACCTCCATTCTCATCAGGGGAAGTCCACTTTTATTGGAGCTACTGGAGGGAATCGAACCCTCAACCTGCACGTTACGAATGTGCTGCTCTGCCATTGAGCCACAGTAGCATGCCCCATTATTATACCCCAATTTACCGAGATTTCCACTATTATTTTCCGGGATTTTAATGGAATTATTACATATTTGCTCTCTCCAAACAACTATTTTGCTATGTAATTCTTCTGCCTCTTTCGTTCCACGAAATTTTCGAGTTATTTCCATTATATTGGTAATTAATTAACAACATATTCTTGACTTCCCTTGAAACCCTCTCGGGGGTGTGGTAATATGCTATTGGAACCAAAACGTTAATTAAATCACAAACAATATCCAAAAATGAGAATGAACCCAAAAGAGCAAAGGAGAGTATGTCATGCAGCAAGTTAGTGGTGATTTGTCCATTCCTTTGGACGATCCAAGATTTGAAAAACTAGATAGTTACATTGATTCCCTTTCCGGGATAGACGGGATTACCATGCCCGTACTCCAGGAAGCACAAAATATCTTCGGATATCTGCCCTTAGAGGTCCAGAAGTTTATATCCGAAAAAATAAAAGTACCAGTAGCTGAGTTATATGGTGTTTCTACTTTTTACAGCCAATTCAATTTGACCCCCAAAGGAAAACACAAAGTGAGCGTCTGTTTGGGCACCGCTTGCTACGTCAAAGGAGCCCAAGCTGTTCTAGATAAGTGCGCGGAAGCATTGGAGGTAGAAGCCGGAGGAACCACTTCGGACGGTTTGTTCACATTGGAAGCCACTCGTTGCCTGGGATGCTGCGGTTTGGCTCCCGTCATGATGATTGATGACGACGTGTACGCACAATTGGAAGATGTTAGCGGAATTCCAGCTATTATTGAAAAATATAAGAAACAGGGGGCACAGTAGCATGAAATCCATTCAAGAAATCAGAGATTATCAAAATAAGTCTATGGATCAATTCTATACCAAAGACGGGTATCGCGTGGTTGTGGGAATGGCTACATGCGGTTTGTCTGCTGGTGCCCGCCCGGTTTACAACCTGCTGAAAAGTGAAGCAGAAAGCCGAAACCTGGCCAATGTTACCGTAAAACCCACGGGTTGTATTGGTATGTGTACCTACGAACCCATCGTAGAAGTCATCTCCCAGGACGGGAAAAAGGTGACATATGTTCATGTAGATGAAGAAAAAGCCAAGAGAATTGTGGAAGAGCATCTGGTTGCCGGACAACCGGTTAAGGAATATACCGTAGGCGGAGAATTAAAAACATTAGAAGATTTGGACTTCTATAAAAAGCAAAAGCGAGTGGTTCTTCGTAACTGCGGTTTAATCAACCCGGAAGACATCTCGGAATATATTGCCATGGATGGGTATCAGGCCCTCGCCAAGGCCGTTTTGGAAATGACACCGGAACAAGTCATTGAAGAAATGAAAAAGTCCGGTCTCAGAGGTCGCGGTGGCGCCGGTTTCTCTACCGGACTCAAGTGGAGCTTTGCCGCTCCCAACCAGGCAGACCAAAAGTATATCATCTGTAATGCAGATGAAGGAGATCCCGGTGCCTTTATGGATCGTTCCGTATTGGAAGGAGATCCCCATGCAGTGTTAGAAGCCATGGCCATTGGCGGTTACGCAATCGGAGCCACCAAAGGATATGTATATGTTCGTGCTGAGTACCCAGTTGCCGTGCAAAGGTTAAAAATTGCTATCGCACAGGCGAAGGAACTGGGGGTTCTGGGCAAAGATATTTTCGGCACGGATTTTTCCTTTGACATTGAGATTCGGTTAGGAGCGGGCGCCTTTGTCTGTGGAGAAGAAACATCTCTCATCGCCTCTATTGAAGGGAAAAGGGGTATGTCAAGAAACAAACCTCCTTTCCCTGCCAACAGAGGCTTATGGGGAAAGCCCACTTGCATCAACAACGTAGAGACTCTGGCCAATGTGGCCCAAATTATATTACGAGGATCTGATTGGTTCCGTAGCTTTGGAACGGAAAAGTCTTCCGGAACCAAAGTGTTCGCTTTAGGCGGGAAAATTAACAACACCGGATTGGTGGAAGTGCCCATGGGCATTACCTTGCGAGAAGTTGTATATGAGATCGGTGGCGGCTGCCCCAAAGGAAAGGCACTAAAAGCTGTCCAAACAGGAGGTCCTTCCGGTGGATGTATCACCACAGAAAACTTGGACACCCCCATTGACTTTGACAACCTGGTGGCCATCGGCTCCATGATGGGTTCCGGAGGAATGATTGTCATCGACGAAGACAACTGTATGGTAGACATCGCACGATTCTTCTTAGACTTCACCGTGGATGAGTCTTGCGGCAAATGTACTCCTTGTCGGGAAGGCACCAAAAGAATGTTGGAAATCCTCAATAAAATCACCGCAGGAAAAGGAGAGCCTTCTGATTTATTGGACCTCCAAGACCTGGCAGAAAATATTCGCCTCACCTCTCTATGCGCGCTGGGGCAGACAGCCCCCAATCCGGTGCTGTCTACTATGTCCCACTTTATAGATGAGTACGAGGCTCACGTCATTGATCATAAATGTCCAGCTGGTGTATGCAAAGCATTGCTAGGTTACTACATCACCGACGCTTGTACCGGTTGTACCCTCTGTTCTCGAAAATGCCCGGTAGGCGCTATCGTAGGGAATGTAAAAGAACAGCATCGCATCAACCCAGATGTATGCATCAAATGCGGCGTGTGCATGGAAACATGTAAATTCAACGCCATTGTGATCCAGTAGAAGGGAGAAGAAAAAAACCATGGAAAAAGTGAATTTAACCATCAACGGCATCTCGGTAAGTGTTCCCAAGGACTACACTGTACTGATGGCGGCGAAAGAAGCCGGCGTCAACATCCCCACCCTGTGCTATCTGAAAGACGTAAATGAAATTGCGGCTTGTAGGGTTTGTGTAGTTGAGGTGGATATCAACGGCGTGCCCATGCGTAACCTACCTGCTTCTTGTGTACTTCAAGTGGCGGAAGGAATGACCGTACGCACCAACACTCCTCGTGTTCGAAAAGCGGTCAAAACCAACGTAGAACTGATTTTAGCCAATCACAATAGAGAATGCCTTACTTGTAAAAGAAACCATTCTTGCGAGCTGCAAAAACTATGTGAGCAATTGGGAATCAACGACGTTCGTTTCGAAGGAGAAAGAAGAGACGCCAAACTGGATGATCTTTCCCCCTCCATCATTCGAGACACCTCCAAATGCATTCTTTGCGGCCGATGCATTTCCACATGCAAAAACGTACAGGGCATTGGTGTACTGGACTTCACAAACCGAGGCTTTAAAACCGAAGTAGCCCCTGCATTTGACTTCAGCATGAGAGACGTAAACTGCACCTATTGTGGTCAATGTATAGAGGCCTGTCCCGTAGCAGCTTTAAGAGAACGCCAATACATTGACGATGTATTCGATGCGCTGGCTGACCCGGAGAAATACGTGATCGTTCAGGAAGCTCCTGCTGTTCGTGCTTCTTTAGGCGAAGAATTTGGAATGCCCATCGGAACACCGGTTACCGGAAAAATGTATTCTGCTCTTAGAAGACTGGGCTTTGACAAAGTGTTTGACACTAACTTTTCTGCAGATTTAACCATCATGGAAGAAGGAACGGAATTCATCAATCGAGTCATGAAAGGCGGAAAGCTACCCATGATTACCTCCTGTTCCCCCGGTTGGATTCGATTCTGTGAAATGAACTATCCGGAATTTCTGGATAATCTATCCACATGTAAGTCTCCTCAGCAAATGTTTGGTGCGTTAGCCAAAACCTACTTTGCAGAGAAAATGGGAATAGACCCTCATAAGATTGTCAGCGTTTCCATCATGCCTTGTACTTCCAAAAAGTCGGAATGCAATAGACCGGAAATGCAGGTAGATGGTCTGGCAGATGTGGACTATTCCATCACCACTCGTGAATTAGGCGATATGATTAAACAAGCTGGCATCCAGTTTGATGCCCTACCCGACGAAAGTCCGGATCCTCTCATGGGAGAAGGCACTGGTGCCGGCGTCATATTCGGAGCCACCGGTGGTGTCATGGAAGCGGCTCTTCGAACCGTAGCTGACATCCTCACGGAACAAGATTTGCCGGACATTGAATACAACACGATTCGTGGGTTGGAAGGCATCCGGTTTGCTAGTGTAGTACTGCCCATCAATAATGAATACCAGGAAGTTAAGGTGGCTGTTGCTCACGGAACCGCCAATGCAGCCAAGCTACTAACAGCAATCAAGGCTGGGGAAGTAGATGTTCACTTCATCGAGATTATGGCTTGTCCCGGTGGTTGTGTACACGGGGGCGGACAATCCATCGTTTCTTCCAAAACTAGAATGGATGTGGATCCTCGTTCAGAAAGAGCCAAAGCCCTATATAGTGAAGATCAGCGATTGCCAGAAAGAAAATCCCATAAAAATGATGAAGTATCTGCTTTGTATCGAGACTTCCTTGGCGAACCTAATGGCCACTTGTCTCATAAACTCCTTCACACTCACTATGCAAAGCGTGATACCTACCAGGTCAGCGAGTAATCTTTCTGCCGTTTGTGGTTTTTTTCATAGAAAGAGAGCCGTCCCAAAAGACGGCTCTCTTTTCTTTGG
>CAYVFH010000059.1:0-4005 GCA_964450985.1 uncultured Oscillospiraceae bacterium
CTGCGATAGCTGGTCCTGCCAAATACACTTCTGATTTCACATGGCCCATACGGCCTACAAAGTTTCGGTTGGTGGTGGCCACACATCGTTCCCCCTCCGCTAATATCCCCATATGACCTCCCAAACAAGGACCGCAGGTGGGGGTACTCACCACGCAGCCCGCATCAATAAAGATTTCCAAATATCCCAATTGGATACACTCTTTATATACCTGTTGGGTAGCCGGAATAATGATGGCCCGCACATTGGGATGTACTGTCTTCCCCTTCAATATATCTGCCGCTACCGCCATATCCGAAAGTCTGCCGTTGGTACAGGAACCGATTACCACCTGATGAATTTCCACATCTCCCACTTCGTCAATGGTCCGGGTATTTTCCGGTAAGTGGGGAAATGCTACCGTAGGGCGTATCTGCGACAAATCGATGTTGACTGTTTTTTCATATACCGCATCCTCATCGGCTCTGATTTTTTCATAAGGTCTTTGGACACGACCCGCCAAATATTCTTCCGTCACTTCATCCACCGGGAATATTCCATTCTTGGCACCGGCTTCAATGGCCATATTGGAAATGCAAAGGCGATCATCGATGGATAGGTTTTTCACTCCAGGCCCTTGAAATTCCATAGACCGATACAGAGCCCCATCCACGCCTATGTTACCGATAATGTGAAGAATCACGTCCTTGCCGCCGACCTTGGGTGCAAGCTCTCCTGTCAAATAAAAGCGGATGGCCTCCGGCACTTTAAACCAGGCTTTTCCCGTAGCCATTCCCGCTGCCATGTCGGTGCTCCCCACTCCCGTGGAAAAAGCACCCAGAGCCCCATAGGTACAGGTGTGAGAATCCGCACCGATAATCACTTCGCCGGGAGCCACCAGACCTTTCTCCGGAAGAAGGGCATGCTCAATGCCCATTGCCCCCACGTCGTAGAAATTTTCGATTTCCATGCGGTGGGCAAAGGTGCGACACTGCTGACATTGGGTGGCCGCTTTGATATCCTTGTTGGGGGTAAAATGATCCATCACCAGAGAGATTTTGCTCTTGTCAAAAACCTGGGTGAATCCTTTCTCTTCAAATTCATTGATGGCTACCGGAGATGTGATGTCGTTCCCCAGCACCATGTCCAATGAGGCTTGAATCAGCTGCCCCGGTTTTACTTCCGGCAATCCGGCATGCGCTGCTAATATTTTTTGGGTCATTGTCATTGCCATAAATTTCGTTCCTCCTATTTTGATATGAAGTGGCTGATTTTGTTTTGACGATTCAAAGCCGTTACCAATGCATTGATGGAGGCCATCACGATGTCGTGGTGAACACCCACACCCCAGTAAATCCAACCGTTGGCATCGGCAATGGCCACATAGGCCGCCGCTCTGGAATCGGAATCTTCTTCCATAGCATGCTCCGAATAGGTGACAAAGCTGTAATTGAAGGTGTAGGGACTTTTCTTTAAAGCATTGCTTACCGCATCCAATCGACCGTTTCCGGAAGCAGAGAGATGAAAATCCTCCCCGGCAATTCGGACATCGATGTCCACACTCATGCTTTGATCTCCCTCAAACTCCTTGTTCTTTCGGAAGGTTGCCTCCTGAATGTCTATGGGATCAAAGAAGTTCACATACTCCTCCTGAAATGTTTTTCCCACCTCTTCCGGCGGCAACTCACGATGGCCTTTGTCGGAAAGATCTTTTACCAGATAACCCACTTCCGCCCGCATCTTTTCCGGCACGATATACCCAAAATTGTGCTGCAGAATATAGGCCACTCCGCCTTTGCCGCTTTGGCCGTTAATGCGAATCACGTCCGCTTCGTATTCCCTCCCCACATCGTGGGGATCGATGGGCAGATAAGGAACCATCCACTGCTTCATATCCTTATCGCTGCGCCACTTCATGCCTTTGGCGATGGCATCCTGATGGGAACCGGAGAAGGCGGCGAACACCAGCTTTCCTCCATAAGGTTGTCGGGGGTGGACGGGGATGCCCGTATACTTTTCGTAGGTTTCCACCACCTGGGGCATATCGGAAAAGTTCAACCCCGGATCTACACCATGGGAAAACAAGTTCATGGCCAAGGTGACAATGTCCACATTCCCCGTTCTCTCCCCGTTTCCAAATAAGGTCCCTTCGATTCGGTCCGCTCCTGCCAGAATGCCCAGTTCGGAATCTGCCACTGCGGTTCCCCTGTCATTATGAGGATGAAGAGAAACAATCAGGTTTTCCCGATCTCTCAGGTTGGCGCACATATATTCGATTTGTCCAGCATATACATGAGGCATGGACATGGCCACCGTAGCCGGCAAGTTAATAATCACCTTTCTCTCCGCCGTAGGTTGCCATACTCCGATGACTTCATTACAGATTTCCAACGCAAATTCCATCTCGGTGCCGGTAAAGCTTTCCGGAGAATACTGAAATTGGAATTCCGTTTCCGGCATGGTTTGGGCATAATGGTTAAACAGTTGGGCTCCATGAACGGCGATATCAATGATTTCCTTTTTCTCCATTCGGAACACCTGCTGCCTTTGGGCATAGGAAGTGGAGTTATACAGATGGACGATGGCTTTTTTAACACCCTTCAGTGCCCGGAATGTCTCCTCTATGATATGATCCCTGGATTGGGTCAGCACCTGGATGGTCACGTCCTCCGGGATTCGGTTTTCCTCTATGAGTGTCCTTAGAAATTCATACTCTGTTTCTGAAGCCGCCGGAAAACCTACCTCAATTTCCTTGAAGCCAACTTCCACCAAGAACTGAAAATACTCCAGTTTCTCCGTCAAGCTCATGGGCACTATCAATGCCTGATTTCCATCTCGCAAGTCTACACTACACCAGATGGGTGCCTGGTCGATATGATCTTTCTTCACCCATGTCATTTCGCAAACCGGAGGCATAAAATAACCCACCTTGTACTTTTCGTAATTTTTCATGTCCTTCTCCTTTTCCCTCTCCCAACGGGTTGATGCTATGGTCATAAAAAAAGCCCGTCTCTCACACAAATCAAGAGACGAAGGCCAATTAGCTT
This sequence comes from uncultured Oscillospiraceae bacterium, assembly GCA_964450985.1. Lineage (GTDB taxonomy): Bacteria > Bacillota > Clostridia > Peptostreptococcales > Anaerovoracaceae > JAAZGD01. Next base: position 3,027 of record CAYVFH010000059.1, read on the forward strand.
CCGCGGTACCACTCTTGTTAATATCGCCTTTAAGGATTCTCGTTCCTCTCCGGGAATATTCTCTCGTCTGGTTCTGCTCGGGGGTGAGACGCTGCTACTTCCATATGGTGCTTTCAGCACGAGGCACCACTCTCTGGATGGTCGTTTCACAGTTTATTCCCGTCAACGCATCTTTATTCTAATGTATTTATTAAATATAGCGGATTTTTTGTGGGTTGTCAATAAATATTTCTCAAAATTTTAGCATATTTCACAACCCGTACAGAAAAAATGTTGAGTTGGCCATTGTTTGGGGTATAATTGGCATAACACAAACATTCGCCATCCCTGTGATCCGTTTGAAACGGACATAGAACCAAAACAAAGGAGGTACATCATGCTGAAAGTATTATTGCCGGTGGATGGATCTACATCCGCACAAAATGCCATCAACAAAGCCTTGGAATCCGGTGTGGTTAACAATGCAGAGATGCATGTAATGACCGTCATTGCACCTCCCAACTTTTCGCCATCCAAAAACCCATATATTGCAGCAGATATGGTGAATTCTTTGGCAAAGGCCAATCGAGAAATGGCTGAGAAGGTGGTGGAGGAGGCAAAGGACCAGGTTTGCAGTCATAGCTTGGCTTGCGCAGCTCACATCATACGAGAGGGAGATGCCGCAGAAGAGATTTTGAAGTATGCAGAAGAGATGGATGCAGATTTAATCGTTATGGGAAATCGTGGATTGAGTACCTTTAATAAAATATTATTGGGCTCGGTATCACAAAAAGTGCTGAACAACTCTCATTGCTCTGTTCTGATTGTGAAGGAGAGAAAGTAAACAGCGAGGAGGTTATCGTATGAAGATATTAGTCCCCGTAGACGGCTCTACGTCCGTCATGAATGCCATTCAAAAAAGCAAAGACGCGGGTTTATTCAACAACGCAGAAATCCACCTGATTACCGTGAACACCACTTCCAGCGACATACCCGCCAG
>CAYVFH010000059.1:4015-5500 GCA_964450985.1 uncultured Oscillospiraceae bacterium
TTACATGGCCCTGAATATGATGGACCAGATTACGGAAGCCAACAAGAAAAGAGCCTTAGATGTGATGGATCAGGCCAAGCACATGTTGTCTCCGGAATACCATATCCATGCAGAGATTGTGAGAGAAGGAGATCCCGCTATGGAAATCCTCCGATATGCGGAAGAGATGGTGGCTGACCTTATCATTATGGGCAATCGTGGTCTGGGCAAATTCAATAAACTGATGATGGGCTCCGTGTCCAATAAAGTACTGAGCAATTCAGACTGCTCCGTTCTTATTGTAAAAGAACGATAGGAAGTGGAACATCGAGGAAACCCCATAAACGACTCTTGATGGAACAAGAGCGAAATAAGAGAAAAATAAGAAAGTACGAAAAGCAAAAAGAGAAGCCTGTGGATAAATCAGGCTTCTCTTTCGTTAGGGTCGGTTCCGTTACACCGCTTTGTAAATTTCATCCGTTGTGGGAGAGGCAATATGTATTCTCTCTTCCCCCACCACCATAATAATTCCTTCCTCCTTAGGGCGAATCACACCAATCTGTGTAAAGGGAATGTGGGATTCTTTCATGGCCTTCTCCATGGATTGCTTTTTCTCCGGGCTCACCATAATCATCATGGATCCGGAAGAAATCAATCGTAAATAGTCGATATCAAAGTGTTCACAAATCTTCTTGGTTACCTGTTCTACCGGAATTTGATCCACGTAAATTTCAGCACCCGTGTCTGCCACCTGGCACATTTCCCAAATGGCTCCCAGAATGCCACCCTCCGTCACATCATGCATTCCGTTGGTTCCGATACTGCCTGCCAGCACCCCTTCCGCCACCACACTGACTTGGTTCATCAAATCCTTGGCTTTCTTCAACTCCTCTGGCGAAAGCACCTCCTTCAACTCTTCTTCCCGGTCGGTAGCAATGATTCCCGTCCCTTCCAGACCAGCAGCCTTTGTTATGTACACCAAATCTCCGGGATTCATGTTTTCCGCGTTTTGAGAAGCCCATTTTGCACCTCTTCCCAATGCGGTGGAAACGATAACCGGCTTGGTCACTGCCGGTGTGATCTCCGTATGACCGCCGATGATTTCTACCCCTAATTCTTCGGAAGCCTTGCCAGCCTGGGCCATGATTTGATGAATTTCTTTTTCTGTGGTTCCCTCCGGCAACATAATAGCCAGCATGATTCCCAAGGGTTCGATACCGTTGGCCGCCACGTCATTACAGGATATATGCACCGCCAATCGGCCAATATCCTTCACTGCGGCAGTGATGGGGTCCGTGGATAAAATACATTCATAACTTCCAAAATCAATCACCGCACAGTCTTCGCCGATGCCGGGTCGTGTCAACACCTCCGGCCGACGAAAGCGAATGTTTTGAAACACCAGCTTCTCCAATAATTGGCTTTCCAGCTTTCCGGTTTTCAACATAATTTATCTCCTTTATAAAAACGACTCTTGGGTTTCTCCCTCTGCCACACTCCCGGTGT
>CAYVFH010000060.1:0-5480 GCA_964450985.1 uncultured Oscillospiraceae bacterium
TCATACACCTTATAGGCCACCGCCGTATGGGTATCCATCAGATATCCTTCCTTTTCAAACACCCGGCCTATGGTCTTGTTGGTTTCTTCTACTGTGCAAGAACCCCCGTAGAAGGAAGCCATTCCTTGTCGGATGGTATCGGTCACCTGATATTGCTTGTCTTTTTCCAGAGCATTCATCATGCGCTGCACCTCTTGACCGTCTTCCTGGGCCAGATGGAATAACAACCGCTCCAAATTGCTGGAAATCAGGATGTCCATAGAGGGCGAATTGGTAAGATAAAACTCTCTTCGTATATCATATTCACCCGTCTGGATAAAATCCGTCAACACCCGATTCTTATTGGAAGCACAAATAAATCGATTTACGGGAATCCCCATTTGATGACTGTAATAAGCGGCCAGAATATTTCCGAAGTTCCCTGTGGGCACCACCACATTCATCGGTTCCCCCGGCTTCAGAACACCTCTCTGAATCAGCTTCATGTATCCGTAAACGTAGTATGCCACCTGTGGCACCAATCGACCGATATTAATGGAGTTGGCAGAACTTAGTTTCACATTCTTCTGTTCCAATTCCTTTCGAAAGCCATCATCATTGAATATTTCTTTCACTCCGGTCTGGGCGTGGTCAAAGTTTCCCCGGATAGAGAACACGTGGGTATTGTCTCCTTCCTGGGTCACCATTTGACGTTCTTGCACCTGGCTGACTCCTTGATCCGGATAAAACACCACAATTTCGGTGCCCGGAACATCTGCAAAACCTTCCAATGCGGCTTTCCCCGTATCTCCCGAGGTAGCGGTGAGAATGCAAATTTTGTGGGTCTCCCCTTCTTTTCGAAGGGCGGTGGTCAAAAGATAGGGTAGAATGGACAAGGCCATATCCTTAAATGCCGCGGTTTTCCCATGATAAAGCTCCAGGAAAATCCCCTTCCCCGCCGGCACTACCGGTACGATTTCGGCCTCTTCAAACTTCTCATCGTAGGCGCCCTTCACGCAAGCCAGAATTTCATCCGGCGTATAATCATCGAAAAAGGCCCCCATGACTCGTTCCGCTACCTGTTGATAGGCCATGTTCTTTCCTTCTTCCCAACTAAATGGCAAAGAAGGAATCCTCTCCGGCACATAGAGTCCCTTGTCTGCCGCAATGCCGGCGATAATCGCTTGGGATGCCGACTTTTTATTCTCGCTGCCTCGTGTACTTTGATATTGAATCATTTCCGTTCTCCTCTATCCCTTATTGATAATATTTACTCTTTCTATTTCTCCCAGGCTATTTTGGTCATTATTCTGCGGCCCTTTTCTCATACAATGTCCGCCTACAAATCCCTAGATTACCTATGGACAAATCCATGATTGAACAGTATAATATTACTTGCGTCATCGTGATACGTCCCCTTGGTCAAGTGGTCAAGACGTCGCCCTCTCACGGCGGAATCAGGGGTTCGACTCCCCTAGGGGATACCAACTCAAGAGATCTTCGAAAGAAGGTCTCTTGCTATTTTTTGTCCCGATTGCGGGAAATGGAATAGTACATCATCCCCGCTACGATATTCATTACGATTCCCACCCCGATACCCACATTGATTAAAAGACGAGGTATTTCCGGGTGATTCATAAAAGAACTGGATCCCACAATTAAAATCAACCCGGCAATCAAAAAAGTACGGGCGAAATATTCCGGATTGTTCATCTTAGTTAATCGATCCCGCACGCTTTGGTTTCTGATTCTCTTTTGGGTGGCCGGATCCTGGTTCAAGTTTTTCATGAGTTCCCCTTTGTTCTTGAATATAGTTTGTGTCTATGAAAGCCTTTGTTGCTTCTTGTCCGGCAGCTGGGTCAATATGACGGCAATAAACATCAGCACGCAACCCAAAAGTTCCCGGCCACTCATTCGTTCCTGCAAGAAAGCCATCCCTGCCAGCACCCCAAAGACGGATTCCAAGCTAAGTATAATGGAAGTTACCGTCGGGTCGGTTGTCTTTTGGCCCAGGATCTGGAAGGTAAAGGCAATACCCACCACAAATACCGACGTAAAAAGCACAGGGGCCCAACAGGATATAATATCTATGATTCGAGGCTCTTCCATAATAAACATGAATATAGAGGACAGAATCCCCGCCCAGATAAACTGGGCACAGGAGAGCCGTACCGCATCTACTTTCAACACCAATTGATCCACCGCTAAAATGTGGGCGGCCCAGAAGAAAGCCCCAATAAATATGAGAAAATCTCCCCGCTCCATGGTGAATCCACCGGCTTTAATGGATAGAAAATAGAGCCCTACCACCGCCAGGGCCACGCCCAGCCATACCAGTTTTCGCACCCTTTTCCGAAATAGGATGAGTCCGAACACCGGTACAATAACGATATAAAGGGTGGTAATAAATCCCGTCTTCCCTGCGGAACTGGTGATGAGACCAAACTGCTGAAAGTTCCCGGCAAAACACAAAATGGTACCGCAAATGATACCCCCTATCAACAACGTCTTGTTGGAATAATTGTCCGGCATCACTTTGCTTTTATTTTTCTTTCCGAAGTACCAAGCCACCGGGATCAGCAAAAGCCCTCCCAGGATATATCGCACCGCCGTAAAGGTAAAAGGCTCCAGGATGTCCATGGCCACCTTCTGAAACACAAAGGCGGCACCCCAAATGATAGCGGTGGTAAAAAGATAAACTTCCCCTGGAATTCTCGGTTTTTCTGTCATTTTATCCTCTTGTTTTCAAGAAAGAACGAATTCGTTGTCGGGTTCGTTCCTCTCCCAATATTTGTTGAATTTCCCATAGGTCCGGAGATTGAGATCTTCCCACCAGTGCCAACCGGATTACCGTACTCACATCTCCCACATGGCCCTTGTACTGATCCGGCTGCTTCTTGTAATCCTTGGGTCTTGCGGCATAATTCAATTCCTCGCCCAATGTGCGAATCTTAGAAAACCAGGTCTCCTGATCATCTCCATGGTAGTAACTTTCCATATATTTGTCCAAAATGGGCTTCACGTCCTCTTCCCTCACATTTTCCGGAAGATCATCTACCACCCTGAAAAAATCATCGAAGAAGTAACCGATAAATTCCACCATTTGCCGTCCATAAATCAAGTCTTTTCGAGGTTTATCCCCCGTTCTTCCCAGGTCCAGGATGGCTGTAATGTAGGCCTCATCTCCTTCAAACCAAGGATACACCTCCGGCATATTTTCATAAGCCCAATCACGGAGGAAATAGTAGAGCTCCAGGGAGGATTCTCCCAGGAGAACGTCCTTTGAAATGTCCTTTAGTTTATTCAAATCAAACAGCGCATCTCCACTTTTCATCTTCTCTAAGGTAAAGGGGAATTCCTCCAACGCAACATCCGGATGGGCCATTCTCCACTCTTCAAAGTTGGAGTTTAGTAGGGTCATTAAATATTCCCGAACGGCTTTGGGATGATATCCTTCCTGCCGGTAATACGCCAGAGACAACTCCGGGTCCAACCGCTTAGAAAGCTTTCGCTTGTTGCCATTTTCGTCCAGCTTCATCAGCTGGGCTGTGTGGCAAAATATGGGTTTCTCCCATCCCATCACTTCAAACAATTCTACATGGATGGGCAAACTTGCCAGCCACTCCGCCCCTCGAACCACATGGGTAGTGCGCATCAGGTGGTCGTCTACCACATGGGCAAAGTGATAGGTGGGCATACCATTGGTCTTTAACAACACTACATCCTGTACATTTTCCGGCATTTCCAAAGGCCCCCGAATCCCATCCTCCACCGTGATGGTGGTGGGATTTTCCCAGTCTCCCCCGGAACGAAGTCGGATCACATAGGGCTGTCCCTCCTCCAGGTTCTTCTCTATCTCCGGGAAAGGGGCATCCCGCCACTTGGCCCATATTCCATAGATGCCGGGATTGTGCTTATCCGCCTCCTGTTGGCTACGTATCGCCCCGATTTCCTCTTCGGAAAGAAAACATGGATAGGCCAGTCCTCGCTGCACCAAACTTTTGGCAAAGCACTGATAAATTTCCTTCCGCCCACTTTGATAATATGGCCCGTATTCTCCCACTTCCCCGTCTTTCGTGGCGCCTTCATCGAAGTGAATGCCAAAGTGCTCCAGTGAATTTAGGAGAATTTCCGTGGCACCTTCCACATACCGCTTATCATCCGTATCTTCAATTCGGAGGAAAAAACGTCCGCCGCTTTGTTTCGCCAAACGTTCATCGGCAAAAGCGCCATAGAGATTCCCCAAGTGGATAAATCCCGTTGGGCTAGGTCCCAATCTCGTCACACGAGCATTCTCCGACAAATTTCTGAGGGGGTACACCCTTTCATACTCTTCCGGTGCTCTTTCGATTTCTGAAAATAGCCGTTCTGCTAGCTTTTGATGGTCCATATTGCCCCCTTGTTCTACTCTGCCAAATATTCCTTAATCAACGCTCCTAAGATTTGAATACCTTCCACCGTATCTTCGTCCGCCATATTGGAGAAGTTCAGTCTCATTTCGTGATACCGCTTGTCTCCCGGGTAGAACGAAGAGCCGGGGATGAAGGTGACATTCTTTTCAATGGCTCGCCTCAACAGCTCCCGGGTATCTTTTCCTTCCGGCAACTCCGCCCATATAAACAGACCCCCCTTGGGAAGCACATAATTCACTTCCTCCGGAAAATACTGGTCAATGGCATCCGCCATCACATTTCTTCGATGCTTGTACAACAGAGAAATATCTTCGATATGCTTGTCCATGTCGAAATGCTCCATATAATACGCCATCTGATACTGGCCAATGGTGGAAGATGCCAAATCCGATGCATTTTTCAGCACCAGATACTTTTCCATAATATCCTTATGGGCGCAAAGCCAAGCCACCCGAAGCCCGGGACAAAAGGTTTTGGAAAAGGTGCCTACATACACCACCTGTCCTTTGGAGTCATAGGAACAAAGAGGCTTCATGGGTTCTTTTTCAAAGGACAACTCGGAATACGCGCCATCCTCAATCACCGGCACCTCATAGTTTGCCATCAGTTTCATGAAATCTTCCCGCCTCTTGGGAGACCAGCTGCGACCGGTGGGATTTTGGTAGTCCGGAATCACGTAAATCATTTTCACCCGTTCTCCATACTGCTCCAAGCAGTCCTTCAGTGCATCGATTTCTATGCCATCATGGTCTGTGGGAACGCCTACCAGCTCCGCTTCATAGGCCCGCAGTGCATTGACCGCCCCCAAATAGGAAGGCGTTTCAAAAAGAATCACGTCCCCTTTATTCACAAACAACATGCCGCTCATATCCAGGCCCTGCTGAGAACCGCTGGTGATAATGATTTCATCCATCTCATAATGGACACCCCATTTGGCCTCCATCCGATCCAGAATTTTTTTCCGAAGAGAAGGCAATCCACTGGTGCTGGCATAGGCAAAAGCCTGGGGACCCGCCTCGGCAATGGCACCCAGAAAGGCCTGGGAAATCGCCTCTACCGGATAGGTTTCCGGCGAAGGAAAACCGCCGG
>CAYVFH010000061.1:0-5476 GCA_964450985.1 uncultured Oscillospiraceae bacterium
TTAGAGATTCCCACACTGGACCCCATATTAGCAGGTTTTACGAAATAGGGCAACATCAATTGACTCCCTAGCTCCTTTAAAATTTTCTCTTTATGATGTTGAAAGGATTCCTCTGTTACCAATCGGTATTTCGTTTGTGGCAAACCTTGGGCTCGGAAAACCTCCTTGGCCACTCCTTTATCCATGGCCAAGGAAGAGGCCAACACCCCGCACCCGGCATAGGGGATATCCATCATTTCCAGCATTCCCTGAATGGTGCCGTCTTCACCGAATGGCCCATGTAACACGGGAAACACAAAATCCACCCATTCCTTTAGACTGCCCGGGTTTAAATCCGTTGCCTGTTCTTCCCACTCATCTTCCGGGATGGTTGACAAGGGCCCATGTACACGCTTCCATTCTCCCTGTCGGGTGATGCCGATGGGCACCACTTCATAATCGCCGGTCTCTTCCGCCGCAGCTATCACCGCCGCGCCAGACATGAGAGAAATCTCATATTCTCCCGATCGACTACCAAATATCACGCCAAGTCGCGTTTTGTTCATACGGACTCCTTCCCTTTCTCCTTCCCCCATTGGGTGAAATAATCTGCCATATTTTCCAGCCACTTCTCTACTTCTTCCTGTGTATTCCCGTTTCCGAAAAGATAAATCTTCAGCTTGGGCTCCGTGCCGGAAGGCCGTATGGTAAACCCGGTTTCTCCTTGTAACTTTACCTCCACCACATCCGAAGGAGGTAAGTTTCCCCCCGGTAGATAATCTATCACCTGATGCACTTTGTATCCTGCCACTTCTTCCGGAGGCTGTTTTCTCCATTCCTCCATCAATCGGCCCATGGTTTCCATTCCCTTGGCACCGGGAAACTGAAAATCCAACAAGTGATTCTTTGTATAACCATACTCATGATAGAGCTCTTCCAGTCTATGAATCAGTGTCTTTCCCTGTTTTTTGTACCAGGATGCCATTTCGCAAATCAGCATCACCGCATTCACGCCGTCCTTGTCCCTTACATAGGTTCCGGCCAAGTATCCGTAACTTTCTTCAAATCCAAAAAGGTACTCTTCTACCCTGCCTAAATCCTCTAAAGTGCCAATTTTTTCTCCGATGTATTTAAATCCCGTAAGGGTGGCTTCCACTCGAACTCCGTAGTTTTCCACAATGCGATCCACCATGGGTGTGGTGACGATGGTTCGTACTATCAGCGGGTTTTCTGGCAGTGTTGCCTTGGCCATTCTCTGTTGGCAGAGAAAGTCTGCCAGCAGCAGCCCCACTTCATTGCCTGTGGGAAGATGGTATTCTCCTTGATGGCGAACCCCAATTCCCACTCGATCGCAATCCGGGTCTGTGGCCATTACCATGTCTGCTCGATGCTCCTTCGCTAAGTGTAGGGACAACGCCAAAGCTTCTTTTTTCTCCGGGTTGGGATAAGGACAAGTGGGAAAATTGCCATCCGGCGCCTCTTGTTCCGGTACAATCCAAACCTTTCCTACTCCAATACGACGAAATATTTCTTGGACCGGTTCCAGTCCAGCGCCATTCAAGGGGCTATAGACCAGGTTCAAGTCTTCACAGGAAATGTCCATTCGCTGTAAAAGCACCTGTTGGTAATAGGCTTCCTTGGTGTCTTTCCCCAACCAGGGAAGTGTCCCCGGTTTCGCCTTCTGTTTCGATGGAAACCAAGGTTGGTTTTGAATTTCCTCCAAAATCAGGGAGGCTTCTTTCTCCGTCACCTGACAACCTCTGCTGTTATATACCTTGTACCCGTTATATTCGGAAGGGTTATGGCTGGCTGTAATCATGATCCCCATGGCACATTCATGGTGCCGCGTGGCAAAACTCAGTGCAGGTGCCGGCATTAATGTGTCATAGATATATGCCGTCAACCCGGATTCCTTCACCAAACGGGCCGACAACTCTCCGAACTCACGTGACATAATGCGACTGTCATAGCCAATGGCCACCTTTTGGCCCAGTGCATATTTTTTAATGTATGAAATCACCCCACGGGTGGTCTTTTCTATGGTATGACGGTTCATCCGGTTGGTCCCTGCCCCCAGCTTGCCCCGAAGGCCGCCGGTGCCAAAGGCTAATTCCCGATAAAATCGATCTTCACCTTCTTCTATGGCTTTGGGGTCTCCCGCTTCTATGGAACCCCACAAAGTAACAAGTTCACGCCAGATTTCCGGGTCCAAATCCGGTTGCGCCAGCCACTGCTGATACACATCTCTCCATAAGGAGGCTTCCACGCCATTGGATTTAGTCATGATGCCATTCCTTTCTCTTCTTCCACCGGGACTCTAACCAATAAATTATACCATATATAGCCTGCTTCATAAAGAAATTCCCACGAAGGAAAACCTACCCTTTCTTCCGAAAAACCAACTTTTTTCACATGAAAACGTCACAAAATCTTCATGTTACACTCGTATACTTTTTTGTCGTACGGGGTATATACTTAATATATATTTTAAGGAGGCGATTGTATATATGAATCGATATGAAGGTTCCTATGAAGACCGGGAGTACGGACCCGGCATCCGTCGGGAATACCATTATGCTATTCCTGAACCCACCCAAAAGAAAAAGAAATGGGGTAAAAAAGGTCTGGCTCTACTGGTTGCCCTTGCTCTCATATTATCCGGCACACTGGGTTTTGCAGGTGGACTGGTGGCAATGAGTATTTCCCAGAATTTAACATTACCCCAAACCTTTACCCAGCTCCTTCCTCAGAGAGCCACTTCGGAAGGTTCTGAAACCGGATTTAATTTGGAAAAAGCCACTGGAAGTGAGATGACCATTCAGGAAATTATTCATCAAGCGGCCAATGCGGTGGTGGAGATTCGAACGGAAGCGGTAGCCACTGATTTTTGGCTGGGTCAATATGTTACCCAGGGAGCCGGGTCTGGTGTGATTATCACTTCGGAGGGTGTAATCATTACCAATAACCATGTCATTGAAGGCGCACAAAAAATTACGGTCACCCTGAAGAATGGGGAAAGTTACGAAGCACGTCTCATCGGTACAGATCCACAAACCGACGTGGCGGTGATTCAAATTGATGAGACCGGTCTTACCGCTGCCCGAATTGGGGACAGCAGTCAGTTGGTGGTGGGCGACTTGGCGGTCGCCATCGGAAACCCCCTGGGAGAATTGGGAGGCACGGCTACGGCAGGGATTATCAGCGCTTTGGATCGTGAAGTTACCATTGAAGGAAAGGCCATGTCCCTATTGCAAACCGATGCCTCTATCAACCCCGGGAATTCCGGAGGTGGATTATTCAATCAATATGGACAACTGATTGGTGTGGTGGTGGCCAAATCCGGAGGATCCAATGTAGAAGGCCTGGGATTTGCCATACCCATCAACACGGCAAAGGCCGTGGCAGACCAGCTGCTGGAACATGGCTATGTGCAAGGTCGTGTTCAGATGGGATTAACGTTGGTGGATATCGCAACTTCCTATGATGCCACTCGCTATGGGGTGAAAGCATTGGGGGTTTATGTGGTCTCTGCAGATACCGCCCAATCCAAATCCGCCGGCTTCATCAGCGGTGATCGACTGATTTCTATCGATGATGCGGTGATTAATCAATTTTCAGATGTGCCAAAAGCATTGGAAAAATATGAGGTGGGCGATACGGTAAAGGTTACCGTAGCCCGTGAAGATCAGACCCGCGTCCTTACTTTGGTGCTGGGGGAGAAGCGATCTTAAGTTTTTTCAGTCTCTCCTTACAATGGGAAGAAACCACTCTGGATTCCAGAATTTTTTGGATCCCCTTGTTGTGAACAAAGGGGTCCTTTATTTTTTTCTCTCTTAGGAGCTGTTCCACTACTTGTGGCTCCACTAGGTAACACTCCTGCATCATCCAGGCCGCTGCCATCCGGGCATAGTAACCCGGCAAATCTTCCCTGGTCATAACGTGATATACAAATTCCAGGTACGGTGGAGTGCCGTAATAGCCCATGGCACAAACGAAAAAGAAACGAACAGAATACGTTTCTTTGCTTTCACCGTAACCCTTTAAAATAGGCCAGAAGTCATCATGTTCCTTTTGGTTTTTCAAAAACCCCAAATCCGTTTTGCAAATATCGCATACCGGCCAGCTATCAATGGCGGAAATAAACGAAGACATTCTCTCCATCCGGTGGTGGAAGTCTATGGAACAATGGCCCAACACCAATCCCCATAAAATTTTCTCTTCCATATATAATGGGGCGCCGGAGGAAATCTCTTTTTCCCACATTGAAAAAAGAGCCCGGGGATTTTCTTTCTCCATCCCTCGAGCTATTTTTCGGATTTCCGGCATAGGAACCCCCAGTATCTCTGAAGCACCGGGAGTCAACTTTTCCACAAAAGCCTGATGCTTCGGTGTAGCCTTTTCCTTTAGCTGGGTGATGATTTCTTGCCTCATATATGTTTGACTTCCTCAGAGATCACCATTTGTTTTAGATTATCGATATGTCCATCTGCTGCATTCCGGGCCATCAAGGTGTCCCCTTTTACAATGCCCTCCAAAATTTGTTTGTGCTCATCCGGCATTTTTTCTGCCCTCCGAAAATCGTCGTAATAGAGATATCGGAAGCGAAGCACCATTTCCTGCAGCTGTTCCACCATAGATATAAGCAGCTTGTTCCCCGTTCCCTCCACAATCAAATGGTGAAAACGAGTATCGTTCTTTATCATTTCCTTGGCATCTCCGGAAAGCACTGCCTGGTTAAACGCATCACTGGTTCGAATCAGCTCCCGTTTTTGCTCTTCCGTCATTCTTGCCGCCGCAAATTGAGCCGCTAATCCTTCCATGGTTTGACGAACCTCCAGAATATCCACCATATCTTTCGTAGACATGGAGGAAGCATACGCACCTCTTCGTGGTTCAATCACCACTAGTCCTTCTTTCTCCAACTTTCGTATGGCTTCCCGCACCGGTGTTCGAGAGACACCCATCTCCTCGGCCAACTCCACCTCCATCATGCGGGTTCCCGGTGAAATTTTTCCGGTTAGAATCAGAACCTTCAACTCCTCATACACAACCTCCCGCAATGGTTTATGGTTATGAATGTCAAAATTTATCATCTTCGTTGCTCCTCTTGTTATCCCTTATTATCCCTTGCTTTGAATCCCTAATGGCTATTCCCTTGTCCCTTGTTTCTCTCTTTCCTTCACAATCCCGCCGTTGTGGTGTGGGTTAAAAATACACGTTCAAATGCCTTTTCCATATGGGCCACCACTTTCTTTGCCATCGATTCTTCCTCATAGAGGGCAAAAATCGTAGGCCCACTTCCACTCATTTGAATTCCCCGATGCCCACCGAGACCTTCCAACATATTCTTTGCATACATGATTATAGGATACTTCTTCCCTGCTACAATTTCAAGACCATTTCCCATGTTTTGTTGTAGCTTCTCCCAATTCTTTTCTCTCAAACCTTCCAGAAAGTTGTCCGGCGGAAAAGAGGGCTTTTCCACCATCTCATCCCA
>CAYVFH010000062.1:0-5436 GCA_964450985.1 uncultured Oscillospiraceae bacterium
GCTTTCACCCGGGGCTGTGTGGGGTATGTCCATGCAGTGGGCCACACCTTGGGGGGGCTTTATGGTGTTGCCCATGGGCTTGCCATGAGCATCATCCTACCTCACGTGATGCGGCAATATGGCCCTGCCGTTCATGACAGACTGGCGGATCTGGCGGATGTATGTGGCATGGAAGGAGAAACCAAAGCAGACAAGGCCAACCAGTTTATCCTTTGGATAGAAAAGATGAAGAAGGATATGGATATTCCCGTGGGTGTGGATATGATTCAGGAAGAGGATGTGGACCAGATTATTACATGGGCTATGAAGGAAGGCAACCCCCTGTATCCCGTCCCCGTCATATGGGGCAGAGAGGATTTCCGACAACTGCTTAACACATTGAAATGTAAAAGTACCCCCATTTGATGGCATGCCATCGATTATATGTAGCTTAAGGATGGGAAGTGGAAAGGGGAGAAAAAATGGAAATATATGGACTACAGAAAGTAACTCTTCTGGACTATCCGGACAAGGTGGCATGCACCGTGTTTACCGGTGGTTGCAATTTTCGATGCCCATTTTGTCATAATAAGATGTTGGTAGAAAACAAGGACATGGAACCGGTGATTACCATGGAAGAGTTTTTTCAGTTTTTGAAAAAGCGAAAGGGGATTCTTGACGGCGTATGTATCACAGGTGGAGAGCCATTATTGCAACCGGAATTGGAAGAATTCCTGAATGAGATAAAGGGCTTGGGATATTTGACCAAACTGGATACCAATGGAAGTCGGGCGGATAAGCTCAAGGATTTGGTTTCCAAAAAGCTGATAGACTATGTGGCCATGGATGTGAAGAATGCCAGGGAGAGATATGGAGAAACGGTGGGATTAGATCTATATCCGATAAAGGATGTTGAAGAGACGGTAGAATATCTCCTCAGTGAGCCGGTGGATTATGAATTCCGCACCACAGTCGTTCGTGAATTCCATGGGGAGAAGGAATTTGAATCCATTGGAAATTGGATAGCCAACCCCAAAAGGTACTATCTTCAAGGCTTTGAGCCTTCTGAAAATGTGTTGGTCCCGGGACTCCATGGATATGATAGGGAGGAACTGGAAAGATTTGCTGAAATATTACGTAAAAACATGAAATTCGTGGAAATTCGAGGAATATAAGACAAAACACAATATCTTGCTATTATTTGAAAAACAATATCTATATGTAGTGCAATTCGTCTTGACGGTTTTCCCTCTTTGGTGGTATGATATACACACATTTCAGGATACGACGACGGTGAACAGCAAGAGGAGAATGAGACATGTATCAGGTGACGAAGCGAGATGGGAAAATTGTTGATTTTGATATATCCAAAATCAGCGCCGCCATTACCAAGGCTTTTGAGGCGGAAAGTAAAGAGTACAACCAGGATATTATTGATTTCCTGGCTTTAAAAGTAACCTCGGATTATGAATCTAAGGTGCAAAACGGCTTGATTGGCGTGGAAGACATTCAGGACAGCGTGGAAGGCGTTCTGATTAAAGCAGGGTATACGGATGTGGCCAAGTGTTACATACTGTACCGAAAGCAGCGAGAAAAAATTCGAAACATGAAATCCACCATCTTGGATTACAAAGAGATTGTGGATAATTATGTGAAACTCAATGATTGGCGAGTGAAAGAAAACTCTACGGTAACCTATTCCGTAGGGGGTTTGATTCTCAGCAATTCCGGTGCTATTACCGCCAACTATTGGTTGTCTGAAATTTACGATGAAGAAATTGCCAGAGCCCATCGCAATGCAGATATTCATATCCATGATCTTTCCATGTTGACCGGTTATTGTGCCGGTTGGTCCTTGCGCCAGCTGATTGAAGAAGGCCTGGGAGGGATTCCGGGAAAGATTACCTCTTCTCCTGCCAGCCACCTGGCCACCTTGTGCAACCAAATGGTGAACTTTTTGGGAATCATGCAGAATGAATGGGCAGGGGCGCAAGCTTTTTCCTCTTTTGATACCTATCTGGCCCCATTCGTGAAGGTGGACAATTTATCCTATGAAGAAACAAAAAAATGTATCGAGTCTTTTATTTATGGTGTGAATACCCCATCCCGATGGGGTACCCAAGCGCCCTTTTCCAATATTACACTGGATTGGACAGTCCCCAATGACCTGGCGGAGCTTCCAGCCATTGTAGGCGGAAAAAAGATGGATTTTAAGTATAAGGAATGTAAAAAAGAGATGGATATGGTGAACCGGGCTTTCATCGAAATTATGATCGATGGAGATGCCAATGGTCGAGGATTCCAATATCCCATTCCCACATACTCGATTACCCGTGATTTTGATTGGTCGGAGACGGAGAACAATAAGCTATTGTTTGAGATGACGGCTAAATACGGCACGCCTTATTTTTCCAACTATATCAATAGCGATATGGAGCCCAACGATGTACGAAGCATGTGTTGTCGCCTTCGCCTGGATTTAAGAGAGTTGAGAAAAAAATCCGGTGGTTTCTTCGGCAGCGGAGAGAGTACGGGATCTATTGGGGTGGTAACCATCAATATGCCCAAGTTGGCCTATCTATCCAAAGACAAAGGGGAATTCTATCGCCGCCTAGATAAGATGATGGATATTTCGGCTCGATCCCTGAAGGTGAAACGGACCATCATAACCCGACTTTTGGAGGAAGGGCTTTATCCTTATACCAAACGGTATTTGGGAAGCTTTGAGAATCATTTTTCCACCATTGGCTTATTGGGTATGAATGAGGCCTGTCTCAATGCAGACTGGGTTCAAAAGGATATGACCCACGAGGATGCACAGGACTTTACCAAGGAAGTGTTGAACCACATGAGAGAAAGGCTGTCCGATTATCAGGAAATGTATGGAGATCTCTACAATCTGGAGGCCACTCCGGCGGAGTCCACCACATATCGATTGGCCAAACATGATGTAGAACAGTATCCGGATATCATTACTGCCAGCGAGCCGGGCGGAACTCCTTATTACACAAACAGCTCCCACCTTCCTGTCAGCTATACGGAAGACATTTTTGAAGCCCTTGACATTCAAGATGGACTCCAGACCCTCTACACATCCGGGACGGTGTTCCATGCTTTTCTGGGAGAGAAGCTACCTTCTCCTCAGGCGGCCGCATCTCTGGTTCGAAAGATTGCAGAGAATTATCGACTGCCTTACTACACCATGTCACCCACCTATTCGGTGTGTAAGAACCATGGGTATATTGCCGGGGAACATTTCCAATGTCCTGAGTGTAATGAGAACACGGAAGTGTATAGTCGCATTACCGGATACTATCGACCGGTACAAAACTGGAATGAAGGAAAATCCCAGGAATATAAGGAGCGAAAGCTATATCAGCCGGAAATTTCCCGTGGGACAGGGAATGGTGAAATAGCCTCCACTTCTCTAGAGGAGAGTTCTCAACCAGAGATTGGTTCGGAAATGCCGAACCAAGGGATCTATTTCTTTACCACCAAGTCTTGTCCCAACTGCAAGCTGGCCAAGACTTTCCTGGAGAAATCCGGAATTGCCTTCCAGCAGGTGGACGCGGAGGAGGACCGGGAATTGGCAAAAAAACTAAAGGTGAAGCAAGCCCCTACGGTGGTAGTGGTAGACCACCAAAAGGTGGATCACTTTATTAATGCATCCAACATCAAATTGTTTGCGGAAGCTCGATAAATCGAAAGGCTGGGTATGAAAGACATCATTGTAGTAGGTGCCGGTTGTGCGGGGTTGACAGCGGCCATTTACGCAGCGAGAGCAGGGAAAAGTGTGTTGGTGTTGGAAGGCTCCAACATTGGCGGGCAGATTAGTTATTCTCCCCGGATAGAAAACTATCCGGGGTTTTCTACCATTAGCGGTGCAGAGTTTTCAGACCAACTCTACGACCAGGCCATTTCCTTTGGTGCGGAAATTGATTTGGTGAGGATTTCCGGTATAGGGGAAGGGGAGCAGGGTTTTTGGTTGGATAGTGACCAAGGGAAGTTTTGGGGGAAAGCTATTATTTTAGCCACCGGTGTATCCCATCGCGCATTGGGTCTATTCGATGAAAAACGGTTATCCGGAAAAGGAGTTTCCTATTGTGCCATATGTGATGGAGCTTTTTATACCGGGGAACCAGTGGTTGTGGTGGGAGGCGGAAATACGGCCTTGTTAGGTGCCGAATCCTTGGCCGGTTACTGTAAAGAAGTGATTCTTGTGCATCGCAGAGAGTCCTTTCGAGGGGAAGAAGCTCTATGGCAACGGGTGAAAGGTAAGAAAAATGTTCGAGTGACAACCTCTGCAGTGGTGAAGGAGCTCCATGGGGAGGAAGAACTAGAGGGGGTTGTAATCCGTCACTTGGTGCAAGAACGTGAGGAATTACTTTCGGTATCCGGCCTCTTTATATTGGCGGGGCAGATTCCCAATAATCAGCCCTTTTCTTCTCTGGTATCTTTGGATGAAGAGGGATATATTATTACCGATCCACAGTGTAGCACCAGCAAACCCGGGATTTTTGCTGCCGGTGATTGCCGGCAGAAGCGAATACGGCAGCTAACCACGGCTGCGGCAGATGGAACGGTGGCGGCATTGGAAGCCGTTGCATATATACAAGAAAAACTCCCGAAATAGGGAGTTTTTCTTTATGGTAAGGCAACCGTATTTTCTCGTATTGTCGAATCATTCTACCAAGTTTTTCTCTTGTAAAAATTCCATGAGCAGCTTGGCGGTGTTTCCGGTTATTTTCAAGCAAGTGGTTAAATGTTCTCGGGTTTCAAAGGGATGTTGATTTAACACGCGACAGCAAGTGGCACCGAATTTTTCTTCAAACCGATTATGAAACTCCCGGGCTAAGTTGTAGGCAGTATCTCTGCTCTCCGACAAATCCTTACGTCCGGCTAACATGTTGATGGCTACGATAGAACCTGTTAAGGCGCCGCAAAGGCAACCGGCTTCTCCCAAACCACTTCCAAAACCGGTAAATAACTTAACAGTGTCCGGATTCATATCGGGATCCAGCTCTTCACGGAAGGTCATAAAAATGGACTCCGTGCAGTTAAAGCCTTCCTTAAAATAATTTCCGGCCACATTTCTTACTTCTAGTGCCTTTTCTTCTTTGTTCATGGCCCAACCTCTAACATTCGCCGTGGTGCTGATGGTCGTGACAAATGGAGTCGGTAGAGACCAACTCTCCTTTTAGAAAAGCTTCCACGGCTTTCTCCGAAGAGCCGGAGGCTCCTAAAATTACCTGGATACCCTTCTGATTGAAAATGTCTACGGCGCCGCCGCCCATGCCACCGGCAATGATTACATTCACCCCTTGCTCATAAAGAAAAAGCGGTAGAAATCCCGGTTTATGGCCCGGATTCATAATGGCCTCTGATTTAATGATTTGGCTGTTATCTACCTCATAGATATTGAAGTTGATACAATGGCCAAAATGTTGGGTAACTTGG
>CAYVFH010000063.1:0-5338 GCA_964450985.1 uncultured Oscillospiraceae bacterium
GTTTACACCTGACCAGGGAGATTCCTACGAAGTGGGTCAGGTTATGACGGTTCAAGAGTTTGAAGAAGGCAAGAAGCTGGATGTAACGGGTATTTCCAAAGGAAAAGGAACTCAGGGAAACATTAAGAGACACGGCCATCACAGAGGCCCCATGACCCATGGTTCCAAGCACAAAAGATTGGGTGGCGCACTGGCAGCCGGTACGTACCCCTCCAGAGTCTTTAAAGGAAACGCAGGCCCGGGAAGAATGGGACGGGAAACCGTTACGGTTCAAAACGTGGTTTTGGTAAAAGTTATTGAAGATAGGAACCTTTTACTGGTGAAGGGTGCAGTTCCGGGACCGAAGGGCGGTCTCCTACGCATCCAATACGCGGTAAAAGGTCAAGACAAATAAAGAGGACAGGAGAAAGGAGGTAGTACGAAATGGCAACTGTAAAAGTGCTTGATATGAACGGCAAAGAAACCGGAACCATCGATTTAAAAGATGAAATTTTCGGCATAGAGCCTAATAAATACGCAGTTCACGAAATGGTCAAAAACTATTTGGCCAATCAAAGACAGGGAACCCAGTCGGCAAAAACCCGAGGTGAAGTACGAGGAGGCGGTAGAAAGCCTTTCCGTCAAAAGGGAACCGGTCGACACAGACAGGGAAGCTCCACGGATCCTTCGCAGATAGGTGGCGGAATCGTATTTGCGCCCAAGCCCAGAGACTACAGCTACACGGTGCCCAAGAAGATGCGAAGACTGGCCATGAAATCCGCCCTGTCTTCCAAGGTTCAGGAAAATGAAATCATCGTATTGGAAGAGTTGGCCTTTGAAGGGCCCAAGACCAAGGAGATGATTCAGGTACTAAATAATGTGAATGCAGCAAAGAAAGTATTGATAGTAATGGCCCACAAGGACGAGCAAGTTGTACGTTCAGCCGCCAACATCCCAGGTGTTCGCACCGCGTTGGTATCTACTATGAACGTCTATGAGATCATCAACCACACCAGCTTCATTGTGACGAAAGAAGCGGTAAAGAAGATTGAGGAGGTGTATTCCTAATGAGAACCCCTTACGATGTAATCATTAAGCCCATCATCTCAGAAATGAGCATGGACGAGGCTCATAAAAAGAAATATACATTCCAAGTGGCAAGAGATGCCAATAAAACTCAGGTCAAGGAAGCTATCGAGGAAATCTTCGGTGTGGAAGTGTCCAAAGTGAATATTATGAATGTAAACGGTAAAGTGAAGAGAATGGGAAGAAATGTAGGAACCACTTCCGCCTCGAAAAAGGCAGTTGTGACCCTTACTCCGAAGAGTAAGGAAATCGAATTCTTCCAAGGACTATAAGAATAGGAGGAAAAGGAATATGGGAATCAGAAAATACAATCCGACAACTCCTGGCTTGAGAGGAATGACGGTTTCCACTTTCGAGGAGATCACCAAGGATTCGCCAGAAAGATCGTTAACGGTGACTTTGAAAAAGCATTCCGGAAGAAATTCCAGAGGCAAAATCACCGTAAGACATCGAGGTGGCGGTTATCGTCCCAAATATCGAATCATTGACTTTAAGAGAAATAAGGATGGAGTACCCGGAAACGTGGTAGCCATCGAGTACGACCCCAACCGAAGCGCAAACATTGCCCTGATAGTTTACGCAGATGGTGAAAAGAGATATATCCTGGCTCCCAACAAGTTGAACGTGGGTGATGTGATATACTCCGGAGCCGGCGCTGACATCAAGGTGGGGAATGCTCTTCCTCTGGCAAACATCCCGGTGGGAACCATGATTCATAACATTGAGATGAAAACGGGAAAAGGTGGACAGCTGGTACGTTCCGCAGGGAATGGAGCGCAACTGATGGCCAAGGAAGACGATTATGCACAAGTGAGACTTCCTTCCGGAGAAGTTCGAAAAATCCGAATCGAGTGTCGTGCCACTATTGGAGAAGTAGGAAACATCGACCATGCCAACATCCAAATCGGTAAGGCAGGACGAAAAAGACATATGGGCATTAGACCAACGGTTCGAGGCTCTGTTATGAACCCCAACGACCACCCTCATGGCGGTGGAGAAGGAAAGACGGGAATCGGACGTGTGAGCCCGGTAACCCCCTGGGGAAAACCTGCATTGGGTTATAAGACCAGGAAAAAGAACAAGCCTTCAAATCAGTACATCGTCAAAAAGAGAAATGAGAAATAAGGAAGGAGCATAGATAATGGGCAGATCACTAAAAAAAGGTCCTTTCGTAAACGCCAGGCTGCTGAAAAAAGTAGATGAGATGAATGCAGCTAACGATAAGAAAGTCATTAAGACCTGGTCAAGACCATCCACCATTTTTCCACAAATGGTAGGACACACCATCGCGGTGCATGACGGGAAAAAGCATGTGCCGGTCTATATCACAGAAGATATGGTAGGACATCGATTGGGCGAATTCGCTCCAACCCGAACCTATCGAGGACATGCTGCAGATAAGTCCACCAAAAAGAAGTAGTGAAAGGAGATGACAAAAATGGAAGCAAAAGCAGTTGCGAAATATGTGAGAATGTCTCCGATCAAACTAAAGCCAGTGGCAGATCTGGTGCGAGGTAAGGACTTAAGCGAGGCATTAACCATATTGAAATTCACGCCCGGTAAGGGATCACAAATTGTAGAGAAAGTTGTAAAATCTGCGGCAGCCAATGCAGAAAACAACTTTGACCTTAATCCGGACAATCTATACGTTGCTGAAGTATATGCTCATCAGGGACCAACCATGAAAAGATGGAGAGCTGGTGCACAAGGTAGAGCATCGAAGATCCTTAAGAGATCCAGTCATGTGGGTGTTACTCTTAAGGAGAAAAACTAGGAAAGGGAGGTTTACTAGATGGGTCAGAAAGTAAGTCCACACGGATTAAGAGTAGGCATCATCAAGGATTGGGATTCCAAATGGTATGCAAGTTCCAAGAATTTTGCCGACTACTTGGTAGAAGACAATAAGATTCGAACATTTGTGAAGAAAAGATTGTATGCGGCTGGCGTCTCCCGGGTGTTGATTGAAAGAGCAGCCAACAATCAGATGAGAGTCATCGTTCTGGTAGGGAAACCGGGTATGGTCATTGGCCGTGACGGAAGCGGCCAGGAGCAGCTAAAAAAAGAGCTGGAAAAAATGACCGGCAAAACTTGCTTTATAGAGATTGTGGAAGTCCGAAAAACCGAACTGGATGCACAGCTAACGGCAGAAAGCATTGCCTCTGCCTTGGAGAAAAGAATATCCTTCCGAAGAGCTATGAAACAAGCCATGGGAAGAACTATGAAGTCCGGCGCAAAGGGAATCAAAGTGTTGGTATCCGGCCGATTGGGTGGAGCGGAAATCGCTCGATCTGAGAAATATAGTGAGGGTAATGTTCCCTTGCATACCTTGCGAGCCAACATTGACTATGGATTTGCAGAAGCGGATACCACTTATGGAAAACTAGGTGTTAAGGTTTGGATCAATCATGGAGAAATCTTGGACAAGGGTCTCCAAAGCGCCAGACCGGAAGAAAAACCGGCAGGTCGCCGAGATGGAGATCGAAAGCCCAGAAGAGATAATGACAGGAATAACAGGAGAAATAAAAGAGAGGGAGATAATCGGGGAAGACGGGATGACCGTTTTGCAAAGCCTGAATTAGCTCCAGCAGTTAATCCGAGAGTGAGAAAGGCTCCCAAAGCAACAGAGGCGCCTGCTCCTGCTCCCGCTCCTGAACAAGAAATCGTGAAAGAAGGAGGCGAAGAATAATGTTAATGCCCAAGCGCGTGAAGCATAGAAAAGTTCACAGAGGTCGAATGAAGGGCGTTGCCACCAAGGGAAATTCTATCACATACGGGACCTATGGTCTGGTGGCGATGGATTGTGGATGGATCACCTCCAATCAAATCGAATCTGCACGTATTGCTATGACACGTTCCATTAAGAGGGGCGGTAAGGTTTTTATAAAAATCTTCCCTCATAAGTCCGTAACAAAGAAACCGGCAGAAGTAAGAATGGGATCCGGTAAAGGTGCTCCGGATCATTGGGTGGCTGTGATTAAGCCGGGCCGTGTGATGTTTGAAATCTCCGGTGTGCCGGAAGACAAGGCCCGAGAAGCCATGCGATTGGCCTCTCACAAGTTGCCCATTCGTTGTAAGTTTGCCATCAAAGGCCAAGAATTAGCAGAGGGTGGTGAAGCGTAATGGAATTAAAGAAAATCAGAGAAATGACAGATACCGAATTAAACGCAGAATTGTTGAAACTAAAGAACGAGTTGTTTAATCTCCGTTTTCAACATGTAACGGGACAATTGGAAAACCCCATTAAAATGCGTGATGCAAAGAGAGACATCGCTAGGGTGAAGACCATTATCAAGGAAAAAGAATTGGCTAAGGTTCAGGCTTAAGAAAGGAGGATGAATTATGACAGACGATAGAAATAGTAGAAAAACCCGTGTCGGGGTCGTCGTTAGTGACAAAATGGACAAGACCATCGTTGTATCCATTGAGGATCTCGTAAAGCATTCTCTGTATGGAAAGGCCGTTAAGAAAACCAAAAAGCTGAAGGCCCACGATGAAAACAATGAATGCCAAATCGGCGATAAAGTTAGAATTATGGAAACCAGGCCCCTGTCTCGAGAAAAGAGATGGCGTGTGGTGAACATCATCGAAAAGGTTAAGTAAAGGAGGCACCGGACAATGATTCAGACAGAAACAAGACTGAGAGTCGCTGACAATTCAGGTGCGAAGGAACTGTTATGTATCCGTATCCTGGGAGGAACCTCCAGACAATATGCGAACATAGGAGATATCATCGTTTGTGCTGTGAAGGAAGCAACTCCCGGCGGTGTTGTGAAAAAAGGCGATGTGGTGAGGGCCGTGGTGGTTCGAACCAAACATGGTGCCCGAAGAAATGACGGTAGCTATGTAAAGTTTGACCAAAATGCAGCGGTAATCATCAAAGAAGATAAAAACCCAGTGGGAACTCGTATCTTTGGACCTGTTGCCAGAGAGCTGAGGGAGAAGAGCTTCATGAAAATCATTTCCCTGGCACCGGAAGTATTATAGGAGGGACCGAGGATGAAAATCAAAAAAGACGATACTGTCCTGGTAATTACAGGAAAAGATAAAGGAAAAAAGGGCAAAGTGCTTAAGGCACTACCCAAGGAAAATCGAATCATCGTAGAGGGCGTCAACGTTCAGACGAAGCATCAAAAGCAAAGTCGTCAGGAAAGAGCGGAAATCAAGCATCAGGAAGGGCCCATCAGTGTGTCTAACGTGATGTACTACGATAAAAAAAGCAATGCACCCACTCGAATCGGTTATAAAATCGAAAACGGGAAAAAGATCCGAATCG
>CAYVFH010000064.1:0-5302 GCA_964450985.1 uncultured Oscillospiraceae bacterium
TCTGCGACATGTTGAAAAAGTATCACCCCATATGGCTGAATACTCACTTCAACCATCCAAAGGAAATTACCCCGGAAGCGGTGGAAGCTTGTAGAAAGCTGGCAGATGCGGGAATCCCTTTGGGAAATCAAAGCGTCCTGTTACGAGGTGTCAACGATTGTTCTCACATCATGAGAGATTTGGTCCATGGATTGGTGAAAAATCGGGTTCGTCCATATTACATCTATCAGTGTGATTTGTCCCTGGGAATCGAGCATTTCCGAACCAAAGTATCAAAGGGCATCGAAATCATCGAAGGTCTTCGTGGCCACACTTCCGGATATGCAGTACCCACTTTCGTGGTAGATGCTCCCGGAGGCGGAGGGAAAACACCGGTAATGCCCCAGTATGTGATTTCCCAGACACCGGACAAGGTGATTTTGCGTAATTATGAAGGTGTCATTACTACCTACACTGAGCCGGTGGATTTACCGGAAGTGAAATGCACTTGTGACTACTGCACCGGTAAAAAAGAATACCATTATGAGGGTGTGGCCGGCTTGGCCCAAGGCGAGCGAATGTCTATGGAGCCTTCTCACCTCCTGAGGCATGAACGAAACAGACATAAATAGCATAAACAAAGGAGCATCTATGGGGCTGTTACGTGAGTTTTCTCAATTGAATAAAACCATCTCCATTGTGGGAATGGCAAAAAACTCCGGGAAGACCACTACCTTGAATTATTTTATTGAGGAGGCCATGGATGAGGGTATTGCTCTTGGTGTTACTTCTACGGGACGGGATGGAGAAAGTACAGACCTGGTGACGGGAACGGATAAACCCAAAGTTTACCTTTACGAAGGTACCTTGGTTTCCGTTCCTACTAAGCTATATGAACTGGCGGAGGCGGGGTTGGAAATTCTTCGAATGACGGAGTACCGAACCTCTATAGGCCCTCTGCTTCTGTGCAGAGTGGTGGATTCCGGATACGTTCAGATTGCCGGCCCTCTTACCACCAAAGAGCACAAACTGCTTTGCGACGAAATGTTGTCGTTGGGCGCAGAGCTTATACTTATTGATGGGGCGGTTGACCGAAAATCCATCGCGGCACCATCCACTTCGGATGGTGTGATACTGGCGACGGGGGCTGTGCTGTCCAGAAACATGAAGCGGGTGGTGGAAGAAACCGCCCATGTGGTGGGGATATATGGACTGCCCATGTTGGATAATGAAAAAGCACTTTCTCTCATTCGAGACCAGGAGGCGAATCAAATTCTATTCTTAGACCAAGAGGAAGAGGAACTTCAATCCCGGACCTATGAAGGGAAAACAGGACTTCGTGCTTCCCGATTTCTGGATGAAGAATTGAACGATAGCACCCGATTCATATATCTGCCGGGGGCTCTCACCAGTGGGGTGATTGAGGACATTCACCCGGGCAAGCTAAGAAATCTCACCTTTGTGTTGAAGGATCCTACTAAAATTTTCATAGAAAGCCATGCTTGGCAGCAATGGTGTAAGAAAGGCTTGAGGGTGTTCGTGTTAGAAAACATTCATGTGTTGGCGGTTTCGGTGAATCCTACCGCTCCCACGGGGTATGCTTTCGAACATGAAGAATTATTGGAATCCATGCGGGGTGCATTGCCCAATATTCCCATATTGGATGTGAAACGTTAGGAGCTTAGGGATGGCCAAAAGATTGGCAAATAGTAAAACAAAAAGTCAGGCGGGACTGGACTATGTGATAAGTAGTCTGAACCTGTTGACTCCCTTTGGCGAAAAAGCGAAAAAAGAAATGGAACCATATTTCCCGGGGCAAGAGGAAGATTTGCGACAGGAATTGGAGCGAATCTTTTTGTTGAAAGAAGCCGTGTTGGATCATAAGGACTTTTGGAACATGGTGGAGAGCGCTTTCATGGAAATGAAGGATTGTACCTTTAGCATCACCCGGGCCGGTAAAGATGTGCTCACAGTAGTAGAGCTTTTTGAGTTGAAAAACCTTTTGCTGGCCATGGAAAAGTTGTGCCGCCATTTAGAGAAGTTTCAAGAGACTTTTCAACAGCCCCTTCCAGAGACTTTTCGCCTGGAGTCGGTGAAAGATTTGTTAATGGAGATGGATCCTCGAGGAGAAGGGATTCAAACATTTTATTTGTATGATGAATTTTCATCGGAATTGAAGGCTTTGCGTCAAGAGAAAAGATTGTTGGAAAAAGAGATTCGCTTGGAACGAAAAGCCATTAGTCAGAAGTTGAAAGAAGAAAAGGGAGTCACATTGACTCCGAAATTCGAGTGTGTGGTGTCCAAATCGGATGCCGCTCTTGTGGGCAAGATGGAGCAGATTACCCAGCTTTGTCGTTGGGAAGAAGACTATATGTCGGTAACCTTCGGTTTGAAGGATACGGAAAAAGTAGACGGATTGCTTCTTCGGATGAATGGATTACAAGAAAGAATCGAGGAGGAGGAATGGAAGGTACGTGAGGGCTTATCTCATAAGGTGGCTGCCTATGAAAGACTGCTTCTGGAAAATGGAAAAAGAATCGGTCTCTTGGATCGCACTTACGCCAAAGCCCAGTTGGCCTTGAATCGTCAGTTGGTAAAGCCGGAGATTCTAGAAGAACATCGAATGGAGTTGAAAGAAGGCCGCCACTTGGAGGTGGAGTCCTTGTTGGAACGAAAAGGGAAGGAATATTGTCCGGTGAGTTTCCTTTTGGAACCCGGGGTCACCTGTATTACCGGGGCCAATATGGGTGGAAAAACCGTCTCTCTGAAATTAGCCGGTTTGGTGGCCCTAATGACCCAGTACGGGTTTTTTGTACCGGCATCCCAAGCGAAGGTAGGTCTATCCTCATATATACAAATGCTGATTGGGGATAGTCAATCTTTGGAGAGGGGTCTTTCCAGCTTTGGCGGAGAAATGGAAGAGCTGAGGGAGGCCTTGGATCACAGTCAAGAGAAGACATTGCTTCTCATTGACGAAATCGCCAGCGGTACCAATCCCAAAGAAGGAACCGCTCTAAGCAAAGGATTGGTTTCCTACCTGATGGCAAAGCCTTACATCTGTTTAATTACCACGCATTTTGATTCGGTGGCGGACTTGCCGGAGGTGGTAAATTTACAGGTCGTCGGTTTGGCCCAGGCAGATTTCGAAAGGTTAAGACGGGAGTTGCGTTACGCCAATCGAAGGGAACGTATCCAATTGGTTGCCAAATATATGGATTACCAGCTACGGGTGGTGAAAGGCTCCGGAGATGTGCCGAAGGAAGCCATACAGATTGCGGAAATCCTGGGGTTATATCCGGAAATTATACAGGCAGCGAAGGATTATTTATAGATACCGAAACGATATTTCCATAAGCATTGAAGGAGATCGGAAGAATGAAAAGCAAATTAAATTTAGACCCGAAACAAGTGGATGAAGCCCGTTCCTATGCGGCAAAGATTGCCGGAAGTATGCAGGAGTTTATTGATAAGCATACTACTGTTTCAACGGAACGTACGGTTCTTCGACTACTTGGGGTAGATGGAGTGGATGAAGTGGAAACACCTCTTCCCAATGTGGTAGTGGACCGATTAAATGATGCCGGTGTGCTGACCAAGGGCGTGGCCTATTGGATTGGAAATGCCATGGTCCATACAGGAGATGATCCTCAAACCATTGCCGAAAAGGTTTCGGCAGAGGAGCTGGATTTGCTGAAATTGCCCCTGGCTTCCATAGAGGATATCCAGAAAGTGTTGGCACCAGTGGTGGAGAACGCATTAAAAACCATTCGGAACCAAACCCAAACCAGGGAAAAGTATTTGGACACCATCGGTGAAGGGAAACGACCGTATCTGTATGTCATTGTGGCCACCGGGAATATATACGAGGATGTGGTACAGGCGAAAGCAGCGGCTCGACAGGGGGCCGACATTGTGGCTGTGATTCGAACCACAGCCCAGAGTTTGTTGGATTATGTTCCCTATGGGCCCACCACGGAAGGGTTCGGTGGTACCTATGCAACCCAGGAGAATTTTCGCATAATGAGAGAAGCCCTGGATGAAGTGGGAGAAGAAGTGGGAAGGTACATCCGATTGTGCAATTATTCCTCTGGATTGTGTATGCCGGAAATTGCAGCCATGGGTGCAGTAGAGAGATTGGATGTCATGCTGAACGATGCTTTATATGGGATTTTATTCCGGGACATTAATATGCAAAGAACTTTGATTGACCAATTCTTCTCACGGGTCATTATTGGATATTCAGGCATTATCTTCAACTCGGGAGAAGATAACTATCTTACCACTTCCGATGCATATGAAGAGGCCCATACGGTTTTGGCTTCTCAGTTTATCAATGAGCAATTTGCGGTATTGGCCAATATTCAAGAAGAACAGATGGGTTTGGGCCATGCCTTTGAGATGGATCCGGACATTGAAAATGGATTTCTCTATGAACTGGCCCAAGCCATTATGGCTCGAGAGATTTTCCCCAATGCAGCATTAAAATATATGCCCCCCACCAAGTACATGACCGGAAACATTTTTAAGGGAGCCATACAGGATGCCATGTTTAACATGATTTCCGTTTGGTCCGGTCAAAGTTTGCAGCTTTTGGGTATGCTGACGGAAGCCATTCATACACCCCATATGCATGACCGCTATTTGGCCATTGAAAATGCATCATACATTTTTAATAATGCCAGAGATCTGGGCGAAGAGGTGGAATTCAAACAGGATGGAATTATTCAACAGCGAGCTCAGAAAGTATTGTCGGATGCCAGATTATTATTGAAGGATATAGAACGAGAAGGGTTGTTTTCTACCATTGAGCAAGGTAAATTCGGTGGCGTGAAAAGACCTAGGGACGGAGGAAAAGGTTTGGCCGGAGTTTGTGCCAAGGATGGAGATTACTTTAATCCCTTTATTCCGTTGATGATGGGAGGTGCCAAATAATGAATGGAGACGCAAGAGATAAGACAAAAGTCGCTACGGCACAGGTGGATTTCACCAAGGTAAAGCCTTATGGGGACACCATGAATGACGGAATGACGGAATTGGCATTTACATTACCGGTTCCTTACGGACCGGAAGGAAATGAAGCAGCTAAGATACTGGTTAAAAAAATGGGCCTCACGGAACCTACCGTAGTATATTCCAAAGACATGGGGGGAGATTTCTCTTTCTTTGTGGTGTATGGGAAGTGCAGTCATACCGTTGATTTCACCCAAATCAAGGTAACTAAGGTGGAAGTAGATGTGATGAGTCGTGAGGAGTGCGGAGAGTACTGGGAAGACAACATTGGCCGGCCGGTGGTCATTGTGGGAGCCTCCACGGGAACGGATGC
>CAYVFH010000065.1:0-2768 GCA_964450985.1 uncultured Oscillospiraceae bacterium
GGTAGCATCTTACGGGAAGGTATTAAAGAAGGATGAAGTGACAAAGATCCTACAAAAACTTCGGGGGTAATACGAAGGGATGGATAGGATGGAAAAGCAATGCAGAGATTAAGAAAAATATAAAAAACCCCTTGAGAAATCAAGGGGTTTTGACTGTAATATTATAAATTTGGTTGTGCTTACGCATTTTGATTCCCACTTATTTTTTCAGCGGATATTTAAAATACACGGAAGTGGGGCCATAGAACTGGGTATTGGGATCAAAGTTTTCTTCATACGTTGATGTTTCGTCTTTTTCTTCGCCGGATTCCCATTTGGTGTTACTGGTATGGGTGGTGACGGATTCTCCTTGATTCACCGGGTTTTGCATGACCATAATGACTCCCGTTGTTTTGATGTTTTCGATGCCTTCTTCTCTCATGATAATGTCCTTTGATTCATCCAGCTTTTTACTTCCCGCATAGAATTCTACATCTCCGGTGGATATAAAGTTGGTTACTGTGGTTTTGGTAGCATCCACCGTGCTTTCTGTCATCAAAGGTCCTAACGCGGGTATGGTTTGTTTTCCCCGCATGATAGTGGTTACGGTAATGTCATATCGGTAAGTCCCGGTGCCCGCAAGTATTAGGGCCACATCCTTGGTTCCTATGACAGGAAGCTCTTTGTTTTCCGTCAGGTTGGCCTGGATGGTAAAACTGTTGATCGCGTACTGGTAAGAAGTACTCCATTCTCCTGCGTCGCTGGAACCACTCATCTCCGGGGCGGCCCATCCACCGGTAAGAGTCACATCGATGGTATTCTCCTTTGAGATGGGAATGGGATTTTCAAGGAGTAGGTTGTATAAAGGACCCGGAAAAGCGCTGGCCACATAGGTGCCTTTGTATTCATCTTCTATGTATATCCCGCTCATGGGATCTCCCATATCCTGGAGCACCAGGCTATTCAACCGACCTCCTTCGTTTTTAAGTACGATCTCAATGTTGGGAGGAGTTACCACAAACTCCAGAGTTTCCAACGGGGGATCTTGATCCGGGTCGGCATCGGGCCCGTATATGTTGAGCTTATTGGGGGACCCGGCATAGATATGGCCGTAAAGAGTAAAGCTGGTATTCAGGGTACCGTCTTTTTTGAAGGTACCTGTCCAGTTGGCCACATCGGCATTCTCGTTTAGTGATGCAAACCGGACCATGTGGTTGGCGTAGGCTTTACTGGGGTCGATAACCGTAAATCCAATGGACTGATTCAGGTATTCGGATAGAGCGCTATATTCCTGTCGCAACAACTTTTCGTTTTCCATATTGATTTTCAGCGCAATCTGGTGGAAAACTCCTGGCAGTATATCTTGATAGAGCATGGCTCGTCTTTCGGCGCTGATGCGGTCTCTCATGTCCTGATGAAGGCCGGCCCCTCCGCCGGTCCAGGCAAACCTTTCCCGTGCTTCCGAGACATAGTAGTCCACCCCTAATTTATTAGTGCCGGTCCAAAACTCATTGCAATGGGCCGTTACGATTTCATCAATCTTCCCTTGAATTTCATCCACGGACATGGTGGGGTTGGCCATGAGAGGATAGAAGGTCTTGTACCAGTAATCCGAACCCTTAAAGCCATCTTGTTTTCGCATGTAATAGATGGAGTAAGCATCCCGATAGATATCTTCCCGTCCTTCTATGGCTTCGGTACCGAACTTGTTAATGGAATAATCCACGATGGCTACAGCCGCCATTCCCGCCGACAGAACAGAGTTGCTTAACTTTCCCACTACTTTTCCAAGGACGTAGGTATAGGAGGTTTTCATGGCGCCCACTACGGCTTCGTGGGTGTTCCCGTTCATGATACTGTTGCCGATGCTCACAACCGACAGCACCAACCCTAAACTCCCCAGATGATCTCCAATGGTGTCCAGCACATCGGTGCCGTATGCGGCATAGCCATAGGCCTGGCCTAAATTGCCCAGAATATCCGAGCTGATACCGACGGCTTCGCTAAAAGCGCCTACGCCGATTTCGTAGCAATCCTGCCCTGGAACTCCCGCAATGGAGTATTCATTCACCGCCGCGGCAAAATCCACATCCTCACTATCTCCATAAAGGCCCAGAAATTCCATTTTCGCCTTTCGGGTTCCTTGACCTGAATAGGAAAAGACTCCGTATTTGGAAAGATGGTCCGTATATATGGTTAGCATCTCCGCTTGGGGATTGTAAAAAAAGGCCACCGGCTCCCACTCCATGGTTTCTTCATTGAAGTAGCCGGCACCGGGAACTTCGCCTTCCTTCACAGAAAGGGGGATGGAAAGTTCGAAAACACCATCCACTTGGGTAATCCCTTCCACCCGGAAGTCGTACACTTTCAGTTGGTTTCCGTCTTCGTCCAGAGAAGGCGCATTGGATACCTCATAGATACTGGCATTGGCTTCCGTAATGTTCATGACGGGGTGGGCTTTTAACTGAACGCCATCCACTTCTAATATATAAGTGTCTTCAGTCAGCATCCCCTCTGCCAGGAGAGTTTCCTTCATGGCGCTGTTTTTGGAACCGCCACTGCATCCAAGGGTTGATACCGTAAGGGCAAGGACAAGCAATAGTGCCAGGATTTTTTTGAACATACTTCTTGCACCCCCTCTATTCTGTTTCGTCGCATCCGAATGGTCAATATAGATGTATTTTAGCACTTTGCCATGAAAGATAAAATAGTTGTTTGAATATTACGAAAGCTTATTTTTTGGAGATGCTTGTTTTGTTGCTTGTTATTCTGCTGGCTCTGGCATTGAT
>CAYVFH010000065.1:2778-5122 GCA_964450985.1 uncultured Oscillospiraceae bacterium
AATATTTCTTTGAAGAAGTAGAATGTAGGTGAAAAATTCAATTGGGGTGTTCGCGAACCATTTCGGGAAACGAATATCATGGCGAAAGGAGGAAACGCAAATGAACCGATTTTTAAACAACCGTTTACTTATTTTGTTGCTTGTTATTCTGCTGGCTCTGGCATTGATAGGATGTGGCGGCTCTGCACCGGAAGAAGGGGAAGAAGGCCAAGGGGATAACCCGTCTACATCAGGGGAAGAAGAAGTATCGGCTGAAGAACTTCTGGCCAAAGGAATGAGCGTAGAAGGATTTTCCTACGACTATGTATTAACCATGCCCAATGGAGAGGAAATCACCCATAAAATGTGGGTGAAAGGGGACAACATGCGGTCGGAAATGGACAATCCTGCCGGAGGAGAACCCATACTATCCATCGTTAATAAAGATCTGGGTGTGGTCTATGTATATCATCCGGAAGTGAACTATGCGGTACAGATGTCCTTGGATGAAGCCGATGTAGATACCACATCGCCACAAGATTATATTGGGGATACGGACGCCGATACCATGTTGTTCACAGGACGGGAGACCTTTGATGGAAAAGAGTGCCTGGTGTATGAAACGGATTACGAAGGAGGCAAGGGCAAGATGTGGATCTGGGAAGAAGCTGGAATGCCATTGCGCATAGAAACCTCCAGCGGGTCAGATACCATTGTGGTAGAATTCCTCAATTTTAATATTGGGAATGTGGAGGATTCCATGTTCCAGATTCCTGAGGGAGCGGAGATTATGGATTTGGGGAATATGTAAAAGACAAAACATGTTTCTTTTGTTGTATCGCGGCGGATACATAGTCATGTGGCTAGAAAAACCGCGTCTTTCTATGATATGGGCGGCTACTTGATTTCATCAGAAATCCTATATGTCTAACAAAAAATCAATTATATTTCTATGCTCAATTCCATCCATAGATCGATTGACACGGTCCATAGAAAGTACCAATTTTGGATAATTGTCTTCAATATTGCGGAGGACTGAGAACTCCCTTTCGATGGTTGCCTCTTCTGCCAGATAATAAGCCACTTGAATGTAACTCTTGGAACTTCCTTTTTGTATCACGAAGTCTACTTCTTTTTCTTCGAATTTGCCAACCTGTATTTCATATCCCCTTCGCCTGAGTTCAAGGTACACGATGTTTTCTAATGCTTGGCCTATGTCTTTTTCATTGTTATAGTAAAGACTTCGAAATCCCAAATCGTTGACGAAGTATTTTTCGTTCGTTTTCAGAACATCCTTCCCCTTTATATTATAGCGTGGCACTCCATGAATCAAATATGCATTTTTTGCGGCCTCTATATAATTATATATGGTTTCGCGGGATAGTTTTCTTCCCTCATTCTTCAAAAAATCGGTGATTCGACCTGCGGAGAATATTTGTCCCACATTTTGAATAAGGAACAGCATGAATCGTTGAAAAAGTTCAACGTCGCGGATGTTGTTTCTTTTTACAATATCTCTTAGCAATATGGCCTGATACATATCGGAAATGTAGTTTTTTTCAGTGGTTTCTGTTTGGAATTGAAGTCTGCCGGGCAATCCACCCATTCGGACATAGTCCATAAAGGCATCTTCTTTTGATATGCTTTCCTGGAAGATTTCGTGGAAGGATAAAGGCATGACCTCAATCATATAATATCGGCCTGTTAGGTAAGTTGCCAATTCGCCGGAAAGGAGGGTAGAATTTGAGCCCGTTATAAAGATCTCACAGGTTCCCTTGGAATGCAAAGAATTTACAACCTTTTCGAATCCATCCACCTCTTGAATTTCATCCAGGAAGACATAATGCTTTCCTTCGTTTCTGATTTTTTCTTCAATATATCGATTTAGTTTTTTATAGTCTTTCTGTTCTTCAAATTCTAACCACTCAAAATTAATGCTTATGATATGTTGGGGCGAAACTCCTTTTTCAATA
This sequence comes from uncultured Oscillospiraceae bacterium, assembly GCA_964450985.1. Classification (GTDB taxonomy): domain Bacteria; phylum Bacillota; class Clostridia; order Peptostreptococcales; family Anaerovoracaceae; genus JAAZGD01. The sequence continues at coordinate 4,731 of CAYVFH010000065.1, forward strand.
AGCATTTCTTGTATTTGTTTCAACAGCGTGGATTTTCCGACCCGTCGCATTCCAGTGATTACTTTTATCACCGGAACTCCTAAAACGGAGTCCACTTCTTTTAGATACTGTTTACGAATTATATCCAAAGCTATCACCTCAGGCTAACAATACCACAGAAATGTCTTTTGTACAAGACAAAAATAATAAAATTGGCTAATTTGTCTTTTATACAAGACAAATTACTGATTCGTGTTATTTCCTATTGGTAAACGATACTGGTTACCAGGTATTCAAAAATCAAATTTTCATAAACCTCGGCATGCAGTTTGATATGATCATCCATGAACTGATTGATATCGATGCCTAGATCCGATACGACGATGGAATCTTGGGCCGGGATGATTTGGCCG
>CAYVFH010000066.1:0-4803 GCA_964450985.1 uncultured Oscillospiraceae bacterium
AAGGGTAGTTGCTTCTCAAAAACCCCCCGAGTAGAATTGAAGATAGAGAAAGTATAGTTGTTTTTGATTGGAGGGTTATTATGAAACTACTTATTATAGGAGCAGGCGGTGTGGGAACATCCGCGGCGATGATTATCAAACGAGCAAAAGAAGAAGGAGACTGGGCCGAGAAGGTGGTCATTTCGGATTACAATTTTGATCGGGCCAAAGAGGTGGCGGAAGATATTTGTGGTGGCGGAAAATTTGTTGCGGATAAAGTGGATGCCAGGGATGCGGCTAGCATTACCGAGTTGATTAAAAAACATGATATCACCTGGGTAATGAACGCAGTTGAGCCGGAATTTAACGAAGTGATTTTCGATACTTGCTATGAAAACAAAGTGGGATATCTGGATTGTGCCATGACTTTGTCCCAAGCTCATCCGGAAAAGCCCTTCGAAGAAGCATATATCAAGTTGGGAGACTATCAGTTTGCCAAGCATGAAGAGTGGAAAAAGGCGGGAGCCATGGCCATCGTAGGTTCCGGAGTAGAGCCCGGTATGGCAGACGTATTTGCCCGTTATGCAGAAAAACATCTTTTTGATGAAATCGATGAAGTGAATGTAAGAGATGGAGATAACTACGGTGGTGATGCAGGAGACTTCGGCTTCTCAGTATGGACCACCATCGAAGAATGTTTGAATCCCCCTGTCATTTGGGAAAAAGGGAGAGGCTGGTTCACCACTGAAAACTTCTCCGAACCGGAAATCTTCAATTTCCCGGGTGGAATCGGCGATGTAGAAGTCATCAACGTAGAGCATGAAGAAGTATTGTTGGTTCCCAGAGTTATCGATTGCAACCGAGTAACGTTCAAGTACGGTGTTCCTCGTGATATGAGACAATTGCTTTTGGACCTTCGAAGAGTAGGCATGGATGATAAGCACACCAAGATTAAGGTGGGTGATGCTGAGATATCTCCTCGAGACTTCTTGGTAAAGGTTATTCCAAATCCTGTGGATTCCACCAAGAATATGACCGGTAAGGGCTGTGCAGGCACTTGGGTTACGGGAACCAAGGATGGAAAGAGAAGATCTGTTTACATCTATCAGGTGGCAGATAATCAAGATTGTATTAAAAAATACACCACCAACTCCGTAGTTGCCCAAACGGCAGTGGGGCCTGTTATCATGATGGAGTTGGTTGCCAAGGGTATTTGGGACTTAAAGGGTGTCCATGGACCGGAAAGCTTTGATCCCGATCCCTTTGTGGAAAGACTGGCCAAGTACGAGTTCCCGGCAGGTATTCGAGAGATGGATTCCGAGTATCTGGATGAAATCAACGAGAGAAATTTCCTGGAAGCCGTAAGCAAATAATCATGTAGTGGGGCTAGCCTGAGAACAAACAGAAATAATAGAGGAGGATTTCCTGGACGGAGATCCTCCTTTATGATGCATATATATCGGTGTTTTTCCTGTTGTTGTCGTCTTATAGCGGGAAGGGGTGCGGGTTCATAGTTGGTTTTCTAATAGAATCCGGCTTACTTCTTTGTTGATTTTTTTTACGGGAGCCTTGGTAATGTTAGCACAAACCAATATGGTCCATTTTTTTTCGGGGCAAAGCCAGAGGCTACTACGAAATCCATTGTCGGAGCCCTCGTGGCCGTAGAAGGTAAGCTCTCCTTCCTTGCGGATAAACCAACCCAATCCGATTTCTTCGCCGTTATTGGGAACGGTGGCAATGGGCAACCAGGGGTCCTCTTTTTGGAACAGTTTTGAAATAATGGGGTTGGAATTTTGCCAAGAGTGTCCCCAAATAAGAACATCTTCCATGGTGGCAGTTAGAGTACTGCTTGGACCGTGGCCTCGATGATAGGGGAAATGGGGTTCCGGTTGAATTTGGTGGAGGGCATTTTTGCCGTGAGGCACAACCACGCCAGCTTCTTCCAGGGATGATATTGCACTGGTGCCATTTTTCGTTCTCTCATAAGTTTTAAAGGTGGAGTTCCTCATACCCAAAGGGATGAAGAAATTCTCTTCCATATACTGTTCAAAGGAAAGTCCGCTATATTCTTGGATCAAAGCCCCCAGCAATTCATAGCCGATGTTGCTGTAGGAAAACCGACAATCCTCAGGGGGCCATAGTAAAGTTCGCCGGGTAACGTCAACAGACTGGCAATAATCAACCAACGCAGTATCTGAGGTGGATGCTATTTCCCAATGATAGTCAGTAACATCTGGCAAACCGCTGGTATGAGAGAGAATTTGTCGAGGGGTGATTCTGCGCCATCCATCTTCTGTTGCAGGGTCTTTTAACATGGTAAACCAAGGTAGCAGAGTCGTTAGCGGAGTGTCCAGGGAAAAGGCATCCTTCAATGAAAGCTGAAGAACACCGGAGGCGGTGAACAACTTGCTGATTGAGGCCATGTGGAAAACATGGTGTGGAGTCAGAACAGTTTTCTTCAAGTAGTTGCTATACCCCCCGGTGATAATTTGAACCGGACTATCCTCCTGCTTGAACCCAATCGATAACCCCGGGAGGTCATATTGATACAAGGCTCCCTGCAGGATATTTTCCATGGAAGCCTTCACTTTTGTGTCGATAGCTGTAGATGCAATCATGAAGTTTGATTACCTTTCCAGGATGATGGGTTCCGTGTCTTCCTCATCATCGCTGCTCACAAAATGTTTGATGAAGGGGACCATTACCGCAGCCACTGTGAGGCCATAGGATACTCCTGCCACTATGGCTACTTTCTTTTTATCTTCTTTCTTAACCGACATTCCCACCAGAACGCCTAATGAGAAAAGAGCCGTTTTTACAAGACCCATATCCCAGGCGTCCATGGTTTTGATATAGTCATTGCCTTTTTCTATTACATTCATTGAGGTTGCCTCCTTTCAAAAGGTTGTACCGAAATCTTTCATCCATTATACCACAGGGGAAGAACGACTTGAAAGTCCGGGTCAAAAATAGGATAATATAGAGAAGTTACTTGCAGAAACAGTGAGGTGAAACGGTTTGCAAAATAAAAGTGTGAATGAGGCCTATAAACTATTTAGAGAAAACCTGACAGACCGGCATTTTCTGCGGAATATTCGTATGTCAAAAAAAGCCATGATGGAGCTTTTGGCCCATGATGACTGGAAGGGACACCTCACACAACTTCTCTCACAAGACACTTGGGGATGCCAGGACGTGATGAGAATATCTTCTAAGACCATCGAAAGAGTAAGCCACACACCGGAGCAAGGATGGTTGCCATACTTGTATAGCTATACCATCGGCACCTTGTTTCCTCAGAGAGCCCATCCCGAGGAAGCAAAGGATAACGGGGAGTATGCTACCGGGAGACTTTTACTATTCCAAATCATTCGAACCCTGTTGGAGTTAAAAAGAAAAGGCCAGGACTTTGACTATTCCCGGGATTTTGCCTTACTGACTTGGGAAGAATGCGAGGAGTACGACAGCGCATTGGAGTACCAGAGATTGTTGGAAATCATGAGAGACCGGTACATACATGAATTTATGTGCATCGGGGCCGAAATTACGCCGTACAATACGCTGGGGCATATTGCCGGAGTGCATCATGTGAGTATGCACGTGGCAAGGCAGTTGGAACAAGCGGGACTTCCCGTGGATGTTCCTTTGGTCTCCGGGGCTGCCTTTGCCCATGATTTGGGAAAGTATGGGGGAACGGACGAGGAGAGCGGGAGAATTCCCTACCTCCACTATTATTACACGGACCAATTCTTGACGGAGAACAACATGCCTACCATAGGCCATATTGCTGCCAATCACTCTACCTGGGATTTGGAATTAGAAAATTTATCCGTAGAATCCTTGATTTTAATTTATGCCGATTTCCGTGTAAAAAGTACCCGAGATGACCTGGGCCGGGAAATGGTAAACTTCTATTCGTTAAAAGATTCTTTTGATGTCATTCTCCATAAATTAGATAATGTGGATCACGCAAAGAAGGATCGGTATACGAAGGTCTATTCCAAGTTGAAGGACTTTGAAGAGTACATGGAATCCCTGGGTGTTCGCACCAAGCTGGAAGAAAACTACGGAGAACCGCCAGCTGCTAAGGAATCATCGTTGATGACCCCCGAAGAAGTGATTGATACTTTCAAAGGATTGGCCATTCAACATAATATCGCCCTGATGAGCAAGTTTAACAATGAAACATCATTTGGCAATTTGTTGGAGGCAGCCAGGACCGAAAAAAACTGGAAGAATATACGAGCCTACATCAATATATTCGAAGAGTATTATACATATATGACCCAGAAGCAAAAGTTTGTTACTTTGCACTTTTTGTATGAACTATTGATGCATCGAGAAGGGGATATTCGACGGCAGGCCGGTAATCTGATGGGGAAAATCATTGCCAATTATGATGAGGAGTACCGAAAAGAAATCCCCGAGGGAGCTCTCGCCAAGACCCAGGAATTGACAGGAGTTCAGCTGTGGGATCAATATTTGCATGCCATTATATTTCCGGATTATAAAGTCACGGATCAACATCGCCGTTGGATTGGATATGCGCTCCGCAGCCTGATTATCTCCATTTTTGATCGATTAAATTCCCAAGAGAGAAGAAGATACCTGGAAGTATTTTTGGCATACTGTGAAAAAGACAATGTTTCGGACCAGGAGAGTTTTGTGATACTGGATGCCCTTTTGTTTATCCCCCTCCTGGAAATGGAATCGGCAGAACGTTTGAAAGTAATCCAATTTACGGAGGAGGCGTCCCGAAGGGATTCTCTGGAAATTAAGGTCTGTGCTTTGAGAGTGGCCAAGTATATGGCGGAATCCGATGCT
>CAYVFH010000067.1:0-4563 GCA_964450985.1 uncultured Oscillospiraceae bacterium
AAGTCGTCGTACCCCACACCTTTTCCCAAATATTTTTTTATGAGTACGTCCACCATGTACAGATGTTCTTCCACCAGCTGATTTCGTAACTCGACATCACCGGTGTCTCTGTACCTTTTAAATAGTTCGGTTTTTTCCATCAACACTTCCTATTGGGTGGTTCTAGCCAATGATTATCTATAATTATACGACATTCCCCGGGTTTCGGCAAAGCCTTTGCCCTATTCCAGTCCCCTCTTTTTTTCCATCACCAAAGTTTTACCACCACCGGGTTGGTCGGAAAGCTCTGCTTTGTCCATGAGGGAGCTCAGAATAAACATGGCCAGGTCTCCATCTTCCGGGCAATGACCGCATCGCTGGCACTCCCCTTTCTCGATGGTGTATTCTCCATTGCTGTCGGATATGGTAATGCGAAGGGTATCCTCCATCATCCCCACCAAAACCAGAAATCGACAGGCCAGTCGATCATGGCCATGGCAACAAATGATTTTACAGGCCTCCGAAATAGCTACGCTAATGTCTTCCACGTCCAGCAAGGAAAAGCCGGAAGAATTGGCATAAGAGGCCACCGCCAGTCGCACCGCCGAGACACTGTCTTTGCTTCCCGGCAAGGAAAATCTCAATTGATTGGGCATTTTGAACTCCTTCTCGTTGATCTGATTTCTACGTTATTCCTTCGTATCCATAGAAACTTGAGGGCTTGTAGGGGAAGGTTTCTTTTCCTGGAGCAACACTTCCACTTCCTCGTTGATAACCTTGGCAACGGAAATGATATTGGCTGCCTCCTTCACCTTCATAATCTTCACCCCTTGGGTGGCCCGACCAAATATTGACACGTCGGAAGCCTTGATTCGAATGATAATCCCGTCGGAATTAATCAGCAGCACCTCGTCATCCTGTCCTACCACCATGGCACTGACCAGTTCTCCGGTTTTTTTGAATTTGGACTTGTCGTAGGTCAACATTCCTTTTCCACCTCGAACTTGTACCTTGTACTCTTCCACCGGGGTTCGTTTTCCGTACCCGTTGCGGGTTACCACCAACAGCTCTTCTCCCGGTTGAACCAACTCCATGGAAACCACTTCGTCACCCTTTTCCAACTTGATGGCTCTCACACCACCGGCAATTCGACCCATGGGCCGTACATCCTGCTCCGAGAAACAAATGCACTTGCCATTCTTTGTGACGATGATTACATTGTCCGTACCGGAAGTTTCGCTGATTCCAATCATTTCGTCACCATCCTTCAGGCTGATGGCAATCAGACCGGATTTCCGGTTGGTGTCAAATTGGGATAACGGTGTTTTCTTAATGGTCCCTTGCTTGGTGACCGCCAGAAGATAACGGTCTTCCGCGAACTCATGAATGGGAATCACTGCGGTAATTCTTTCCCGTTGCATCAAGCTGAGGAAATTGACTGCCGGCGTTCCTCTGGCGGTACGACCGGCTTCCGGTACCTCATATGCTTTAATTCGATGGGCCTTTCCCGTGTTGGTAAAGAACATCAGGTAGTCGTGGGTGGATGTCATGATCAAGCTCTTCACAAAATCATTTTCCCGGGTAGTCACTCCCATGATGCCTTTTCCACCCCGCTTTTGGGTCTTATACGTATCTGCGGATACGCGTTTTATATACCCTAAATAGGTTAAGGTAATCGCTACTTTTTCTTCCAGGATTAAGTCCTCTTCATCCAGCTCTCCCTGATCTGCCATAATTTTCGTACGACGGGGATCCCCATATTTCCCTCGAACCTCTAACAACTCTTCTTTGATAACCCCCATCAGCAGGTCATCATTGGCCAACAATTTTAGGTAATAGGCGATCATTTTCTGAAGGTCTTCGTATTCCTTCTCAATCTTTTCTCGTTCCAAGCCTTGCAAACGAGCCAGCCGCATATCCAGAATGGCTTGGGCCTGAATGTCCGACAATCCAAAACGAGCCATCAAGTTTTCCTTGGCATCGTTATAGCTGGACCGAATGATTTTGATAATCTCATCAATGTTATCCAAAGCAATGCGCAACCCTTCCAGGATGTGGGCTCTGGCTTGGGCTTTGGCTAAATCGTATTGGGTTCTTCGGGTTACCACGTTTTTCTGATGCTTCAAATACTCCGTGAGAATTTCTCTCAGATTGAGTACCTTCGGCTCCCCATCCACCAGTGCCAGCATAATCATGCTGAAGCTTTCCTGTAGCTGGGTGTGCTTATATAGTCGATTTAATAGAATTTGCGCATTGGCATCCCGTTTCAACTCAATCACAATTCGGGTTCCCTGGCGATTGCTTTCGTCCCGAATGGCAGAAATTCCTTCCAGCCGCTTGTCTTTCACCAGGTCTGCAATTTTTTCCTGCAGTGTCGCTTTGTTGACTTGATAGGGAATTTCCGTCACCACAATCTGCTGACGGCCTTTGTTGGTTTCCTCAATTTCACAATTAGCACGAACCACCACTTTCCCTCGGCCGGTTCGGTAAGCTTCCTTGGCCCCGCTTTTTCCCAGTATGGTAGCTCCTGTGGGGAAGTCCGGCCCTTTCACATACTTCATCAGATCTTCCACGGTGGCTTCCGGTTCGTCGATCAGCTTGACCGTGGCATCGATTACCTCGTTTAAGTTGTGGGGAGGAATGGAAGTGGCCATTCCGACAGCAATTCCGTTGGAACCGTTCACCAACAGATTGGGGAAACGAGAAGGCAGAACCGTGGGTTCCACTTCTTCTTCGTCAAAGTTGGGCATGAAGTCTACGGTTTCCTTGTCGATATCCCGAAGCATTTGAAGAGCCAACGGCGTCATTCGAGCTTCTGTATATCGCATGGCCGCCGCGCCATCCCCGTCCACCGAACCAAAGTTGCCGTGGCCATCCACCAACATATATCGAATGGAAAAGTCTTGTGCCATACGAACCATGGCATCGTATATAGAACTGTCTCCGTGGGGATGGAACTTACCCATAACCTCACCCACGATACGGGCGGATTTTTTATGGGGTTTGTCCGGTGTAACACCCAGCTCGTTCATTCCATAAAGAATTCGACGATGGACCGGCTTCAAACCATCCCGAACATCCGGCAAAGCTCTCCCGACGATAACGCTCATTGCATAATCGATATAGGAGTCCTTCATCTCGTCATGAATTTCGCTTTGTATGAGTTTGGTATCTTCAATCAAATTTGCCATAGGGCTCCTCCTTAAATGTCAATGGTGGCGTAGCGTGCGTTTTCTTCAATGAACTTCTTTCGCGGCGCCACCTTATCCCCCATGAGTGTGGTAAATATTTCATCTGCCGCTGCCACATCTTCCAGGGTGATTTGTTTCAGGATTCGGTTGGAATAGTCCATGGTGGTTTCCCATAGCTGATGGAAATCCATTTCTCCCAAACCCTTGTATCGTTGGATGTCCGCTTTCCCCGGCTTGTCGGCCAAAGACGCCATCAATTTTTCTTGCTCTTTTTCACTGTACGTATAGTGAATTTCTTTGCCCTTCTTCACCTGATACAGGGGGGGCTGTGCCGCATAGACAAACCCGCCCTCTATGAGGGGTGTCATGTAGCGATAGAAAAAGGTAAGTAGCAGGGTCCTGATATGCGCCCCGTCCACGTCCGCATCGGTCATAATAATAATCTTGTGATAACGAAGCTTATTGATATCAAAGTCCGTTCCCACACCGCAACCGAAGGCGGTAATCATATTCTTAATTTCGTCTGAATTTAAGATTTTTTCCAGACGGGCCTTTTCTACATTGAGGATTTTTCCTCGAAGAGGAAGGATGGCTTGTCGCACCCGGTCTCTACCCTGCTTGGCACTACCGCCGGCAGAGTCTCCCTCTACCAGAAATATTTCGGATAAGGCGGGATCCTTCTCCTGGCAATCTGCCAATTTCCCGGGCAGAGAGCTGTCATCCAATACGCCCTTTCGCCGCGTTAGCTCACGGGCCTTTCGTGCCGCTTCTCTGGCACGAGCTGCCCGCAAACATTTATCCAAAATCACCCGAGCCTGGGTGGGATTTTCTTCCAGGAATGCCGATAAATTCTCGTTAGCGGAAGTTTCCACAAAGCCTCTCATTTCACTATTTCCCAGCTTGCTCTTGGTTTGTCCTTCAAATTGAGGAGAGGTGAGCTTCACGGAAACGATGGCGGTTAATCCTTCTCGTACGTCTTCTCCCGACAAAGCTTCTTCATTTTCCTTCAAGAATTTATTCTTTCGGGCATAATCATTGAACACACGGGTCAAGGCGGATTTAAACCCGATCATATGGGTGCCGCCCTCTGTGGTATTAATGTTGTTGGCATAGCATAATATGAGTTCGTTGTATCGGTCCGTGTACTGCATGGCGATTTCTACTTCCATGTCTTTTTTGGACACTTCAAAATAGATGATGTCCGGATGAATCACCTCTTTGTTTTGGTTTTGATGCTTCACGAACTCCCGGATGCCTCCCTCGTAATGGAAGACCACCTGCTTCTTCTTTCCTTCTCTCTCATCCTTCAGGGTGATTTTCACACCTTTGTTGAGAAAGGCCATTTCCCGCAACCGGAATTCCAATGTGGAAAAATCGTAGTCCACCTCGTCGA
>CAYVFH010000068.1:0-4471 GCA_964450985.1 uncultured Oscillospiraceae bacterium
TCCACGATTAACACACTGGTTCCTCTGGCCTTGGCGGAGGCAATGGCATCAAATATCACTGCCGAAGGATCCGCTCCTTCTTTGTGTCGAATGGTGGCAATTCCATTTCGCTCCCCCCAAATCTCCAACTGGTCCGAAGCGGCAGCTCGGAACGTGTCTGCTGCAGCCAGCAAAATTCCATCTCCCTGTTTTTTTAGTAAGTAGGCCAATTTGCCTATGGTGGTGGTTTTTCCACCGCCATTTATACCAACCACTAAAATCACCAGCGGACGTTCTTTCGTGATAGGGGACAATGCCTCCCTGTCAACAATCCTGATCATAATTTCTTTCAGGTGTTTCTTTATGTTCTCCGGATTTACCAGCACCTCTGTTTTGATGATTTGCCGAAGCTGCTCCATCATCTTTAGGGTGGTTTCCATACCAATGTCAGAGGTAATCAATACTTCTTCTAATTCCTCCATCATGTCCTCATCTACTTTGCCTCTGGCCATGATGGTGTCCGTTAATCTCTCACTGAGTTTCCCAAAAAACGATTTCTTTTCGTACTCCATTAATTTTCCCCCAAGTCAAACTCATCCCCCAGCTTCAGAGAAATTACTTTTGAAATTCCCTGCTCCGCCATGGTTACACCATACAACGTATCCGCATGCTCCATGGTGGCCTTTTGATGGGTCACCAGTGTAAATTGAATATCATCCTCAAAGTGATGAAGGGTTTTGATAAAACGATTGATATTGGTTTCATCCAAGGCCGCTTCCACTTCGTCCAAAATGCAGAAGGGTGTGGGCTTGGTTTTCAATACCGCGAACATTAGCGCAATGGCGGTCATGGTCTTTTCTCCACCGGACAAGAGGCTAATGTTACTGAGCTTTTTCCCCGGAGGTTGTGCGATAATATCAATTTCAGATTCCAGTGGTTTCTCCGAATCTTCCAATACCAGTTGGGCATTGCCCCCACCAAATAGCTCTCGGAAAAACTGTTCAAAATTCACCGCCACTTGATCAAAGCTTTCTTTAAATCTGGCTCGAATGATTTTGTCCGTATCGTGTATAATCTTGTTCAACCCATCCGTCGCAGTTAATATATCTTCCCGCTGTTCCGTGAGAAAGTCATATCGTTCTTTCACTTCCTGATACTCCGAGATGGCCCCTACATTAACCTCACCCAGCTCTCGCATGCGATTTTTGATTTCCCGGTTTTCCCTTACGGCAGTGGTCAAGACAAAATCTTCTCGTCTCCATTCCAATGCCTGTGCATAAGAGACTTCGAACTCTTCCCATAATCGTTCTTTGTAGGTGTCCGTTAATGTTTCATTCTTTCCCCGCTTGATTTCCATCTCCATCCGATGGGTGGACAATTCCTCCAACCTTTTATCCAAAGCTTCCTTTTCCTTGGAAACTCGTGTCAACATCTGGAAGACTTCCGTTTTTTCCAATCGGAGTTGTTTTAGTTTCTCCTCAATCTGTTTCTTTTCCTGTTCTGTCTCCCTCAGAAGCTCCACGTCGCCGCCGGTACCAGACAGGATTTTTTCTTTCTCTTCCTGATATTGCACTTTCAATTGTTCTTTATGTTGTTTCTCTCTCTTCATCTGGTCCATTGATTTTTCAATCATGGCAACGATGGCATCCACCCCCTGCTTTTCACTTTCCCAGGAGGAGGTAGTCATTCGAGATTTTGTAATTTCTTCCGTCAATTCATCCAGCCGGCTCTTTTCTTCCCATTGCCTATTCAGCAATGCTTCCACTTCTTGTTCTTGTTCACCGGCCTTTCGATGGGATTCCTCCGCTTCTTCCAGAAGCTGCTTCATCATCAGCTGGGCTTGTTGGGCTTCTTCCTCTATGTGCTGTAGCTCCTGCTGTCTGATTTCTTTCCGTTGATTGATATCTAACAAATGGTCTGATATGGAACGGTATGTGTTATTTTGTGATAATAGTTCCATTTCTTTGGCCCGAATTTCACCATCTCTCTGGGAAATCCAAGACAGGGTCTCTTCCAAATTCCTGTGTAGTGTTTCCAATTCCTTTTCTAGGTTCCCTTTTTCTTGCTCTTTCCCATCCAGCTGTTGATCCAATTTCCCGATTTCCGCTTTCCGCTCCAGAAGATTTGCGGTGCTATTGCGGTGCTTTCCACCGGTAATCGCCCCATTGGTGTTGATAAACTCTCCTTCCAATGTAACATATCGAAATCCTTTTGTGGTTTTGGAAAGAGCAATGGCATTTTCCATGGTATCGAAAATGGCTACTTTTCCCAGCAAGTAATCCTTGATACGTTGATAGGGGGTCTGGCAAGTTACCACCTCTGCGGCAAAGCCTTGGAATCCTTTTGCCTTCTCTACCTGGTCCTCTCTTTGTACCGGGTCGCTTCGCAAGGAAGCCACCGGCAGAAAGGTCAGTCGTCCACTACGGCTTTCTTTCAAAAGAGCAATGGCTTTCTCCGCATCCCGATCCTCTTGGCAGATGATATTCTGAATATTACCTCCCAGAGCGGTCTCAATGGCCACTTCAAACCCCGGCGGCACCTGAATTAACTCCGCTACTGTCCCATGCAGTCCACTGATGCCGGACTTCATAATGTACTTTACCGCATGATTATACCCCTCATAGTTGGCTTCCATCTCTTCAATGGTTCGCTTTCTGGATAGTAGCTGCCCCATTTCAATTTTCAGCTGTTCTAGGTCTCGCGTCCTCTGCTGCTCTGTTCTTTCCAGTTGAATACGGGAGTCCTTCTCGGATTCCCATTGGGCTTTCAAGGCAGTAATTTCTTCTTCCAGCTTTTGGACTTGGCTTAATATGGTTTCCCGTGAAATGAGAATTTCTTCGTTTTGTTCCGCTTCCTGGTTGCTTTCTGCCACCATCTTCTCTTTTCGGCGCAGAAGGTTGTCTCGCAAGCTTTCCACACTTTGGGCTTCTGCCCGTTTGTTGGCCTCTTTCGTCAACAGGGTAAAAATTTCGCTCTTTTTTTCCTCCGCCGTAGAGACTAGAATCTGATATTCTTTGGCACGTTCATCTTGAACCATTAACTTTTGTTGAAGCTGTTCTCTCAAAACTCTCAGCTTACCATCGGTTTCTTCTTTAACACGGTACTGACCCTCGGCATTTTCTTCTTCCCTTTGGATCCGTTCCTCTAAATCCAAAAGTTCTTGCTCCAGACGATGAATATTACTCTCCAGATTGGTGCGTCTTTCTCCATATAATTTTTCTGCATTTAACAGCTGATTTAACTGGTCAATGAGCTGCAATTGTCTCTCAGAAGCTTCTTGTGTTTTTTCTTCCAGTTCTTCATTCTTCTGACGGGTTTCCTCCACCTGTCGGTCCAGGACTTCCTTTTCCTTCTTAATAGCCTCTACTTCTTCCTTGGAATGGGACAACTCCGTTTCCAAAGCCTGACTATTCACCTGTATCTTTTCCAGGTTTTTAAGTGTAATATTTATTTCCAGCTCACGAAATCTCTCCCGTAAATCCAAGTATTCTACCGCTTTTTCGCTTTCTTCCTTCAAAGAACCAATACGCCGCTCGATTTCCGTTACAATATCGTTGACTCTTTCCAACTGCTGATTGGCAGATGCCAGTTTTCTCTCCGCCTCCGCCTTTTTATTTCGGTAAGTAACAATGCCCGCCGCCGATTCAAAAATCTCTCTTCGGGATTCGGTTTTATTGCTTATGATGTCGGAGATCTTTCCTTGTCGAATAATACTATATCCATCCACTCCGATCCCCGTATCCATAATGAGTTCCCGAATATCACGAAGACGGCATGGGTTGTTGTTAATGGCATACTCGCTTTCCCCGGATCGATACATTCTCCGTGTAATGGCCACTTCGTTATAGTCGATGGGAAGAATTTCTTGAGAATTGTCGATAACCAAAGTCACTTCCGCCATGCCACGGGATTTTCGAGAAGCCGTTCCGGCAAAAATCACTTCATCCATTTTCCCACCACGAAGCATTTTTGGACTCTGCTCTCCTAAAACCCAACTTATGGCATCGCTGATGTTGCTTTTCCCGGAACCATTGGGCCCAACGATACATGTGATTCCATCATTCAATTCCAAGGTGACAGGCTCCGCAAATGATTTGAATCCCTGCATCTCTATTCGTTTAAAATACAATGTTGCCTCTCCTTTCAAGCGCCTCTTTGGCGGCATTCTGCTCCGCCTCTTTCTTACTGGTCCCTTTCCCTCTACCAATCACCATGTCCCTTAAGGCTAGCTCCACATAAAAGGTCTTCGCATGGTCCGGGCCTTCTTCCTTCACCACCTGATATTGAAAGTCCCTTTCTCCTTCGGATTGGAGGGTTTCCTGTATCAATGTTTTATAGTCACTAATGAAACCTTGTTGCATGGTATCTTGTAAAACCTGCCCAAAATGGGTCAGTATAAACTTTTCCGCCGCAAAATATCCTCCATCCAAAACCACAGCACCAATCACCGCTTCCATGGTGTCTGCCAGAATAGAATCCTTATCCCTTCCAC
>CAYVFH010000069.1:0-4453 GCA_964450985.1 uncultured Oscillospiraceae bacterium
GTGAAGGTGGAAGAACCGTAGGCTCCGGCGTTGTTATTGAGATTATCGAGTAGTCCATAACAAACCAATCATAACCCCTAAACATAGGGGACAAAAACGGTCGTGAAAACGGCCGTTTTGTTTTGTCTTGGGTAGTATAGAGACGGGGGTTTTGATATAATAAAACAAAGGAGTAAATGCATATATGGAGTATTTGAAATCATTAAACCCACAACAACGGGAAGCGGCCCTCTGCACTGAAGGCCCCCTACTGATATTAGCCGGCGCCGGGTCTGGGAAAACCAGTACCATGACTCATCGAATTGCCTATCTCATTCGGGAGAGGGGTGTATTGCCGGGAGAAATTTTTGCGGTAACTTTCACCAACAAAGCAGCTCAGGAAATGAGAGATCGAGTGGAGGCATTAGTTGGTTCCACAAGGGGAATGTGGATCCTTACTTTTCACAGTGCCTGCTTGAGAATCTTACGGTATGAGGCCCAGCATATCGGGTATGATCCCAATTTTACCGTATACGATCCCCAGGACCAGAAAATGGTGATAAAGGGTTGTCTCAAAGAAAAGAAGGTGGATGACAAGCGGTTCTCTCCGGCCTACGTATTATCCGTCATCAGCCACTGCAAGGAAAAGAATCAGAGCCCGGAAGAATATCGAAGGCAAGAAGGCGACGAATATCCATCCAAGATGCTAGCCGACTTATATGAAATGTATGAAGTGGTGTTGAAGCGAAACAATGCCATGGATTTTGACGATTTATTGCGAAATACCGTGAACCTATTTGAAAAGAATCCCCAAATTTTAGCCAAATATCAAGAGAGATTTCGATATATTATGGTGGATGAATATCAGGACACCAACTACATTCAATATCGCATCATTCAAATGTTGGCGGCCAGGCATGGCAATATTTGTGTGGTGGGAGATGATGACCAGTGCATCTACCAGTGGCGAGGAGCGGATATTCGGAATATCTTAAGCTTTGAGAAGGATTTCAAAGGTGCCAAGGTGGTGAAACTGGAAGAGAATTATCGCTCTCAAGGAAATATCCTGGAAGGCGCCCATAGTGTGATATCCCATAACAGAGACCGGAAGGACAAGAAGCTTTGGACCCAGAAGGAACCGGGGGAGAAAATAAAATATTATCGAGCAGACAATGAGAAGGATGAGGCTCGCTTTGTGGCATCGGAAATTTCCCGACTCCGGAAGCAGCTTTCGGAAAATTCCCATTGGGATTATCGGGATTTTGTCATTCTGTATCGAACCAATGCACAGTCTCGAAGCTTTGAGGAAGCCTTCATCCATCGCGATATTCCTTATCGGGTCTTGGGAAATCTGCGATATTACGATCGAAAAGAAATTAAAGATATGTTGGCATATATGCGGCTGGTGGTGAATCCTGGAGATGATTTGGCCTTGGAGCGCATCATCAATGAACCCAAAAGGGGCATAGGCGCAAAGACCATTGAAAAGCTGCGAGGATTGGCCCGGGCGGAAAACACCGGCATACTATCTCTATTAGGGGAGGAATCCGTGCAGGCGATGCTGCCGGGGAAAGCCGCCAAAGAGGTGGGGGCGTTGGTAGGTGTTTTGCGTGCACTATATGAAGAGCAAGAAAATCTACGAATTTCCGATATTTATGACCAATTGTTGGTGAGAACCGGATATCTGGAAGCATTGGAGCAGCAAAATACCATCGAGAGCGAAGGCAGAATCGAGAACCTGATGGAGTTTAAGTCCGTCATATCTGAGGCGGAAAAAGAGAACACAATGGAAGATGGAGAGGCTTTGACGTTATCTGCCTTTTTGGAGAAAATTTCTCTGATGGCGGAGGTTGATAACCTAAATACCCAGGAGGACGCGGTGACCTTAATGACCCTTCATAGTGCCAAGGGTTTGGAATTCCCCGTGGTGTTTATGGCAGGCATGGAAGATGGTCTTTTTCCCGGTTGGCGAAGCATGGAACAACAGGAAAAGCTGGAAGAGGAGCGGCGACTCTGCTACGTGGGCATGACCCGGGCTATGAAAAAGCTGTATCTTCTCAGCGCCGAAACACGAACCCTTTATGGAAAAACAGATTACACCCGAGAATCCATGTTTCTTCGGGAAATTGACAAGAAGCGGATTGAAGGGGATGGCATCTATCATTATGAAAGGCAAAAAGACCGAGGGGTAGGAAAGGATGGGTATTCTCAGCCCGTGGTTCGACCCTTCGATGGGCTGAAATATGCCACTACACAATCCAAGGCAGCGGTGATGCAGGGGGAATCTTCGGATTTCCGGGTGGGAGATTTGGTAGAGCATGCCAAGTTTGGTCCGGGAAGAGTGATTGAATCCACGGGACCCACGGTGACGGTGATATTCGATAGGGAGGGCACCAAGAAACTGGCGGTGGGATTTGCCCCTCTGAAGAAACGATAGGTGAAACATGGAACGAATGAAACAGTTGGTAGAAATTCTCAACGAGGCAGGAGAAGCCTATTATCGGGATTCCCGGGAAAGAATGTCTAACCTGGAATACGATGCGCTTTATGATGAGCTGGTGGCATTGGAAGAGGCAACGGGCATTGTTTTGTCCAACAGCCCCACGGTGAAGGTGGGAGGACAGGTTTTGGACTTTCTTCCCAAGGAAGCCCATGAGGTGGCCATGCTCTCCTTGAACAAAACCAAGGAGCTGGATGAATTGAAAAGCTTCCTGGGAAATCGGGAAGGTATGGTGTCCTGGAAGTTGGATGGGCTGACAGTGGTACTGACCTATCAAGACGGAGAACTGTGGAAGGCGGTTACCCGAGGGAATGGTGAAGTGGGGGAAGTGATTACCAATAATGCCAAAGTGTTTCGGAATCTTCCATTGAAAATTCCATTCCGGGGGAAGGTGGTTCTTCGAGGGGAAGCGGTGATAGGATATTCGGATTTCGAAATCATCAATAGCACCATCACAGAAATCCCATTAAAATACAAGAACCCCAGGAATCTATGTAGTGGCAGTGTTCGTCAATTAAACCCGGAGATTACCCGCAAAAGAAGAGTGGGATTCTATGGTTTTGGATTGGTTCTGGCCCAAGGGCTGGATTTTTCCACTCGATGGGAACAGATGGACTGGTTGGAGCAGCAAGGCTTCGACCTGGTGGAGCATCGAATGACGGGAAAAGATTCCATAGAGGAGGATGTGGCCTATTTTGCTTCTCAGGTGGGAAAGGTGGATCTTCCCTCGGATGGGCTGGTGGTGACCTTGAATGACCTTGCCTATAGCGCCACCTTGGGTGCCACTTCCAAATTTCCCAGAGATGCTATGGCCTATAAGTGGCGGGATGAAATGGCGGAAACCATCTTAACCGATGTGGAATGGAATGCTTCCCGAACGGGATTAATCAACCCCATTGCTATTTTTCAGCCGGTAGAGTTGGAAGGAACCACGGTAAGCCGAGCATCCGTTCACAATGTAAGTATGGTGAAGGAGTTGAAGCTGGGCATTGGAGATCGGATTTTAGTGTATAAGGCAAATATGATTATTCCCCAAATCAGCCAGAACTTGACAGGCTCCGATTCGGTGGAACCGCCTGCTCACTGCCCGGCATGCGGCACCGCCACTCATCGAAAGCGGGAGAGAGAGGTGGAAGTGTTGCTTTGCCCCAACTCTCATTGTCCGGCAAAAGAAATCAAATCATATACCCTGTTGGTTTCCCGGAATGCCTTGAATGTAGATGGACTATCGGAAGCCACCTTGGAGAAATGGATTGGAGCCGGGTTGATTCACCAACCCGCAGATCTCTTCCGACTGGGAATGAATCCGGATGCCAAAGAAAAAATTATTACCATGGAAGGCTTTGGAGAAAAATCTTTCCATAATCTGCTGGAAAGCCTGGAAATCAGCCGGAAAACTACGGCATCTCGTTTATTATATGGTCTAGGGGTTCCCAACATTGGAACGGCCAATGCCAAAGCCATTGCGGCATTTGCTAAGGACGATTTCCCTCGCATGATGCATTTGTCCCGGGAAGAGTTGTTGGAAATTTCCGGAGTGGGAGACGTACTGGCAGATGGATACGTCAACTATTTTCAGGATGTGGACAGAAGAAAAATGGTAGAAAGCCTGTTGGCGGAGCTTAAGATAGAGGCTGGAAAAGATGAGGGCCCACAAGTTTTAGCGGGGAAGACCTATGTGATTACCGGATCTACCCGGATTTTTGAGAACCGGGATGCCCTGAAAGCATTTTTGGAAGGGAAGGGCGGCAAGGTGACCGGCTCGGTATCCGCCAAAACCGATGCCCTCATCAACAACGACAAGGAGTCCTCTTCCACTAAAAATAAAACGGCCAAGTCCATGGGAATTCCCATCATTACCGAAGAAGAGTTACTGGAATCCATAGAAAAAGAAGATGTTGAGAGTAGTACAAGGGGTAACACCGGGAGTGTGGCAGAGGGAGAAACCCAAGAGTCGTTTTTATAAAGGAGATA
>CAYVFH010000070.1:0-4313 GCA_964450985.1 uncultured Oscillospiraceae bacterium
AATATGAGGGATGACAGAGATAGCTCCCGTGGCAATAATCAATTTGTCGTACCGATCCTCAAAAACCTGGCCCGACAATAAATTCCGAATCTTTATCCGCTTTTCTTCCGGATCAATGGTCATCACCTCACAGGAGGTTTGAACATCCACGTTGTATTTGCTTCTGAAAAATTCCGGGTTTCGGGGTGTTAGCTCTTCCATCTCTTTGATTTCTCCACCCAAAAAATACGGCATCCCGCACCCGGAGTAAGAAATATCGGAGTCCTTTTCATATATGACAATTTCTGCCTCTTCCGAGTTTCTCCTGGCTTTGGCTGCAGCGGAAGTGCCAGCGGCTACCGCTCCGATTACGATGATTCTCATATGATTTCCTCTCCCATTCTCCTTCTGCATTCCAAAACTCTTTCTTCCATTTCATAATCATAAAGAGAATCGCCCATGCTCTGGCAATATCCATTATCCGGAATTGCCTGCTCCATTGGTCCCTTTCCTCAATGGCTTCCTACATACTTGGTATTACAAATTTTCCTTCATGTATATAGCTTTAAAGCTCATCCAATAGTCTATTTTATCCGCTGTGGGATTCACATGAATTTCCACGTTGTCCATGACAACCAAAATGCTGAGATTCGGGGTATCCAATTCCAAACTCATATCTTCTAACGGTGCTTCCACCGGCAGGTTGGTGCCGGAAGAATGTTTTTCTGTGATATGGTCCAGAAACTCATTCATATCTTTTTCCAGGATGACCACATCATCCATTTCTATTTTCAAAACCGGAATGCCGGATTTCCCATCATGAATCCAGTGCACCCGATAAGTGCCCTGCTCCCCTTCCACTGTAACGGGTTTTCCATTGTCTCGATAAAAGCTGTCCGGGTTGATAGCCCATTGATATCCCAAAATAGGAACGGGGCCACTCTCCAGGTAGACGGATATGCCCATAGTTTGTCCTGGGCCATCCGGTTCAAATTTCGGCCAGGTTTTTTCAAACCCCAGTTTGTCCAAGAATACATCACTTTGGATCAAATCCTGGTCAAACCAATCCGGGAGCTTGGCATTCTCGGAATATGCTAAGAACTCCACGGCATCCGTGATGGCTATTCTTACTTCCTCCACCGGCTCCGTGGTAGCTGGCATCAACTGATTTTCGTCTAAAATGTTCTGACTTGTCAATAACCGTTCCAACCGATCCACCTGGGCGGTCACGGGAAGAGTATAATAACCCACGGCGGGCAATACGGCAAAAATAGCCAATGCGCATGTGACTGCCACAATGGGAAGGTGGGCTTTTGCCTTTAACAGAATAAGCAGAACGGCGGCGGATGCAGTCAGTAGGAATAGCAGGCCAAAAGAGTACTCCACCGTCTTAAGCCCGGAGGCATTCAACTGAACCACCAATGCCCATGCTTCAAAGGCCAGAATAACCAATGCCGCTACGGGATACATTTTTTTATAGAATTTTGCCAGGGCGGTATGGTTTTCCGTCACCATAATATGAAGCCAGATCCCCACAATCGCATAGGCGGTAGCAATGCCGGAGAGTCGGATAAAGGAAGCCTCTCCCATCCCTGCTAAAATAGTTTTGCCTGCCCATGCCAGCAATACAAAGGTCAGCGCCGTCATAATGGGAATCATAATATAGACGAAAAGAATTTCGATAAACCGGGGCTGCTTCTCTGCAATTCCTCTTTTCGGATGGTGCTCTCCCTTGCGAAAATCCGGGAAGTAGCCTACGAAAAATGTATAAACAAGGAATCCGGCAATCGTTCCAATGTACATATATACCTTTTCGCTCATGTCGTTATATAGCAGCGCCTGAAAGGCTCCCGCCACGCCGGAAGCGCCGGCCATAATCACCAGACCATAGAATAGGGCCACCAAAAAGGCCTTGTGTGTCATGAATAATGAGCGAGAAAAATTGGAATCTTCTTTGGGATAACGGGCCACCACCATAAATGCCAGTATGCTGATGAGCATGGCGGCAATGACTCGGGCGGAAGCCAACAAAGAAACCGCATTATACCTTGTACCCAGATCCCCGGAAGGCTGGCTGCCGGAAATATACAATATCAAAAAAGTGAGGCCAATCACTACCAACCCCAGGAGATTGGCAGCCCAAAAAGCTTTCTGGGTATTAAACCGGCTTTGGGCAAAGGTGATGGCGGCCAAGCTAAAAAGAGCCCCTAAGGCAAAGGACCAATGCAAGCAATGAAACAAAAAGTTATAAGGTTCTTGGTAAGGCCAGTCCAGATAGATTCGGATAACAGTGACCACTGCAAAAGCCAGTGCGCTTCCGATGGATACCGGGAACTTCCGAAAAGCATCCGCGGCGCCCTTCCATACCCTGGATACCGATTCCATAATATAGTTCATGGTGTTACCCCCCTTTGTTCTCTTCTACCAGCATACTGTATAACCTATTATATCACTTGTCTTGCTGCTATTATCATTTTTGCACAAAATACTGCCTGACCATTCTCCAATATAAAAGCCCTTGAATATTCAAGGGCCCATGCAGAAATTCCCCGTTACATTATCGACTCTTTTGCAAATACCCGATCAAATATCAATAAACCAATGACCGCAATTAGCATCGCCATGAACCCCGATACTCCCGTGACTCCTACCGTTAAATCATTTCCTCCATCAATGACCAATATAGATAATCCCATAGTCCCGTTGATGGATCCGTGCATAACGGCGGCCGCAATGACAGAGTTGGCTTTTATCCTTATATAACTAATGAGGGGGGAAAGAAGGAGCGTAAAGATTACCATCATGAAAACGCCCGCTACGGGATTCTCCGGATAATTATGTCCTTGGAGAATCAACGGGGCATGCCAAACTCCCCAGATAAGGCCAATTACCACCGATGACTTCCAAAAACCCATGTAGGAAAACTCCTTTTGAAGAAATCCCCTCCAACCCAATTCCTCCCCAAATCCGGCCACCGCATTGACGGTAATACCCGCCAAAAGTCCTTGCACCAAACCAATCCAGATGGGATGGACCGGGGACATGGAAATCTGGTTTTCCATTTCCTCCATTTCTTCCGGGGTTAAAAGTCCGCTAAATCTCTCGAACATTCCATCCATGGAAGGGGAGTATTCTACTCCCGGCAGCAATAGACTAATCCCCAGTGTAAGAAATGCAATCACCGGAGGTAATAGCCATGCCACCAGAAACCACCTATTCATCTTAAACGAAATCCCCAGTGGCTTCCGAATGGGCTCTTTATATACCAGCTTCTGTAATCCCAATGCAACTGCCATGGGAATAAACATGTAGATTGTGGCCACAATGAGTGAGCCGGGCATGACCCACTGCCCACCCAAAGCAAAATATAGGATAGCCAGTAGGTAATTTAGGAAAAATACGACCCCGATAAAAGTGAGCGCCCTTCTCAGGTTCCTGTTCATAATCTTGTTGGTCCTCCAATTTTCTTGAACTTACGCATGCCTATTTTTTTGTAATAGGTAGCCAAACTTCACTTCTATAGTCCGGCGATTGGGTATCCGAAGTGGGATACACTTCTATGTCCAGATCCTCTGCGTATTCGTAGCCGGATGTAGGCAGCCACTCAGTGACAATCCGCTTCTGAAGCTCTTGCATGGCATTTGGCATGGGGCCGATACATTCAAATACCGCCCACATGGCTTCCGGCACTTCATACTCCGCCATATTGGGGGGAACCGGTTGGTCCGATGCGGCGGCAATGTAGTAATCAAAGTCTTTGCCATTCATCGAGGCGCTGACTCCCAACACTCCTGAGGGTTCCCGGTTGGACAATTTGCAGATTTCTTCAAACATCCCGTTCTGAAACACCTCGCCCCAAAACAGTGGAATTTCTTTAAAGTTTTCTTCCACATTCAAATCAAAATGTTTTTTGGCCCCCACGATGCGAAAAGCTTCTTTCTTCTCAATTTTGTAATTCATTTCTACCTCTCCTTTAATTGAAATCAAGAAGGTCATACGTGGATAGGCTCTCAGATGAATCCCGTCATTTCTTGCCTCAGAGGGCGGTGCCCCTTGAATGCTCTGAAACGCTCTGGAGAACGAGGTGGGCGAATCATACCCATACTTCAATGCTAAATCTACAATCTTGATATCGCTGTTTTGCAGCTCAAATGCCGCCAACGTCATCCGCCTGCGCCGAATGTATTCCGCCAACGAAACCCCGGCTATATAGGAAAACATTCTCTGAAAGTGAAAGGTGGAGCAGCACGCAATCTTTGCGGCCTGTTCATAATCGATATCACCATCCAAATGATCCTCAATATAGCTGACGGATTGATTGAATCTTTCCAGCC
>CAYVFH010000071.1:0-4152 GCA_964450985.1 uncultured Oscillospiraceae bacterium
GGGTAACTTCTTTACGGTAAGAGACATACTGAAGGAGTATGACGGGGAAGTGATACGATACTTCTTGCTGTCTGGCCATTACCGGAATCCCATCAATTTCAGCGAAAACCTGATGGAACAAGCAAAAAGCAGTCTGGCTCGTATCAAAAATACAAAGGAAACATTGAAGCATGTTCTGGCACAAGGTCAGGAGCAGTTGACGGAGAAGGAGTGGGAGGCTCTTCAAGCCATGGCCACGTACCGGGAACGATTCCGGAAGGCTATGGATGACGACCTAAATACGGCAGATGCCATTACGGCAATATTTGAGTTGATTACCCTAATCCATACTGTTCTAAAAACGGAAGGCAGTAAACCGTTCGCGAAAGACGGACTGGCTTTGCTTCAGGAACTTTGTGATGTTCTGGGATTGTTGCAGGATGGGGAGGAGATATCCTGGGATGAGGAGATAGAAAGTTTGGTTCAGCAGCGACAAGAAGCCAGGGCAAACAAAGACTTTCAAAGGGCGGATGAAATACGGGATTTGTTAAAGGTGCGAGGCATCGTTTTGAAGGATACTCCTCAGGGGGTTCAAATCATGCGGGATGAAGGATGAGCCATATGAATACCACGGCATTGGCCTATATTGGAGATGCGGTTTACGAGGTATATATTCGGAAACATGTTTTAAGCATGGGTTCTGTTCATGTGGATGTATTACATCAAAAATCGGTGGAATACGTGAGAGCCGATGGTCAAGCCGCGGCTCTTAAACGTATTTTTGACCGACTAACACCGGACGAACAAGGCTTGGTGAAGCGAGCCCGCAATCATAAGAGTAGTTCCCGTGCTAAAAGCACGGATCCCGTTACTTATAAGTGGGCGACAGCAATGGAGGCGCTAGTGGGATATTTATATCTTGAAAATCAATCCCAACGGTTGGATGAGATTATGGACTTGGTGATTGGAGAAATTGGTCACATGAAAAATGAGGAGAAGAATGATTAAAAAGAAAGAAACAAGAAACAAAGCCAGGGATGTGATTGGCGATTATTGGCGTGCCAATCGCGAAATCAATGAAAAAGATTATGAGGCTACCCGAGACGAAAAGGGGAAACCGCTAAAAACCCATGAAAAGATATGGATAGCTGTTATTGTGATAGGAGCTATATTAATTGTATTGAAATATTTTGTGTGGAATTAGAAGCAAGAAAGGGGAAGAGTCATGAGTCAGGCGGATGTGCTTTTCGTGAAAATGTGTCGAAATATACTGGAGAATGGTTACTCTTCCCAGGGTCAATTGGTTCGACCCAAATGGGAGGATGGAACACCGGCTCACACAGTGAAGACTTTTGGGGTAGTGAATCGATATGATCTTTCCAAGGAATTTCCCGCTCTCACCTTGCGGCCTACCGCCATTCGTTCCGCTGTAGACGAGCTCTTATGGATTTGGCAAAAAAAATCCAACAACACCAATGAGCTAAACAGTTGCATATGGGATGAATGGGCGGATTGCAATGGTTCCATTGGAAAAGCCTATGGATATCAACTAGGGGTGAAGTACCGATTCCCTCATGGTGAAATGGACCAGGTGGATAACGTATTGTGGCAATTGAAGAATACACCCTACTCACGACGTATCATGACAAATATTTTCAATTTTAGTGATTTGATGGAAATGGGATTAGAGCCCTGTGCTTATAGTATGACTTTTAATGTGACAGGAGATCGACTGAATGCCATATTAAACCAAAGATCCCAAGACATTTTGGCAGCCAATAACTGGAATGTGGTGCAATACTCGGTATTGGTTCATATGTTTGCACAGGTTTCGGGACTTGAGCCGGGAGAATTGGTCCATGTTATTTCAGATGCTCACATATATGATCGACATATTCCTATTATTCAGGAGATGATTGAAAGAATCCAATATCCAGCTCCTCAATTCCGCCTCAACCCCGACATACGGGATTTTTATGATTTCAAAGTAGAGGATTTAATCATAGAAAACTATCAAGCCAATCCCCAGATTAAAAATATACCCATCGCCGTTTAGGAAAGAGAGAACACCAATGAAAGCCATTGTGGCCGTAGATAGAAACTGGGCTATCGGAAATTGCGGACAATTACTGTGTCACGTTCCCGGTGACCTGAAATACTTCAAAGAGAAAACAAAGGGCAAGGTGGTTCTTATGGGGAGATCCACTTATGAATCTTTGCCCGGGAAAAGACCATTGCCGGACAGGGTCAATGCGGTGCTTTCCAGAAATCCGGAATTTGATGCACCTTGTTGTGTGTGCCATACCCAACAGGAGCTGGTGGAAATTCTAGGTGATTATCATAAAGAAGACATATATGTTATTGGAGGAGAGAGTGTATATCGCCAGTATCTTCCCTATTGTGACGTGGTGTATGTGACAAAAATTGAAGATGAATTTGAAGCGGATACCTTCTTTCCGAATTTAGACCAGCGAGAAGACTTTGAGTTGGTATGGTCCAGTGAGCCCCATGTGGAAGATGGAGTAGTCTATCGGTTTACCGAATACCACCGAGTGGGAAAGGAGTCTGGGGAATTTGAAGGAAAGTAACAGAGAAAATCTTATGATGGGCCGGAATCCGGTACAGGAAGCAATGGAAGATGGCCGTCATATCGAAAGGCTCATGATACAAAAAGGTGGGGACGGGGTTCTGTCCAAATTGGCTATCCGAGCGAAAGAAAAAGAGATCCCCTTAGAGTATGTAGAAAAATCCTTGTTGGATCGAATGACAGACCTTGGCAATCATCAAGGAATCGTAGCGGTGATTCCACCGTATCAGTACGGAGAGATGGAGGATATCTTTCGGTTGGCGAAAGAGCGAGACGAGGATCCTTTGATAGTCATTCTAGACCACTTGGAAGATCCTCATAATCTTGGGGCTATCATTCGTAGTGCAGAGGGAGCCGGAGCTCATGGGATTATCATCCCCAATCGAAGGGGGGTGGGTGTTACCTCTACCGTGATGAAAACTTCTGCAGGAACCGTCTCGTACCTACCCGTGGTGAAGGTGGC
The DNA here is from genome assembly GCA_964450985.1 of uncultured Oscillospiraceae bacterium. Lineage (GTDB taxonomy): Bacteria > Bacillota > Clostridia > Peptostreptococcales > Anaerovoracaceae > JAAZGD01. The sequence goes on from CAYVFH010000071.1 coordinate 3,030, forward strand.
CAACTTAGTCAGTGCCATGGAACTTCTGAAAAAACGAGGGATATGGATAGGGACCTGTGATATGGATGGCGCCCTCTATACGAAACAGGATTTAACCGGCCCTCTCGGACTGGTTATTGGTTCCGAAGGCTTTGGGGTGAGCCGATTGGTGAAAGAAAATTCGGATTTTGTGGTTTCCATTCCCATGAAAGGGCAAGGAACTTCATTGAATGCATCCAATGCGGCGGCGGTATTATTATATGAAATCAGAAGGCAGCGAGATGAAAAATAATCATGAAGCTTTACCGGATGAGGAACTGGTTCTGCTAGCCCAGCAAGAAGACAAGGAAGCAATGGACTGGTTGCTTCAGCGGTACAAGGAATGGGTCAGAGGGAAAGCCAGGCTGTATTATATGATGGGTTCGGATACGGAAGATGTAATTCAAGAAGGTATGATGGGATTGTTTAAAGCCATTCGTAGCTTCGATCCGGAGAAGGAAGCCTCCTTTCGTACCTTTGCGGAAATCTGTGTTCATCGTCAGATTGTGGATGCCATTCGAGGTGCTACTCGAAGGAAACACTCCCCTTTAAATGAATCGGTTTCCCTGGACAAGCCCGTGGAAGAAGGGGAAGAAAAAACACTGAGAGATTTGTTAAAAGACCCCAATGTTAATTTGGAAGAGAGGGTGATTTTTAATGAAGAATGGGAGACCTTGTTCCAACACGCCAAGACCCTGTTTTCTCCATTGGAATGGTTGGTATGGAATGAATACATGAACGGGAAATCGAAAAATGAGATTGCCTGGGCTACGGGACATTCCGGGAAATCCATTGACAATGCATTGCAGCGAATGAAGCGAAAGCTGATGAAATATTTAGAGAAGCGATAGAAATTTCTTGTAATTTGCCGGAAAGCCCATGTAAAACATTTTGTTGACACTGCACTTGATGTTTAGTATCATAGTCGTGGTATGGTGTGCTGATGTAGCTCAGTAGGTAGAGCACTTCCTTGGTAAGGAAGAGGTTCGGCAGTTCAAGCCTGCTCATCAGCTCCAACTTTTAAAATAACCGCTTTTTATACCGAGTTTTGGAGGAAAAGTAAGATGGCTAAACAGAAATTTGAAAGAACCAAGCCGCATCTCAA
>CAYVFH010000072.1:0-833 GCA_964450985.1 uncultured Oscillospiraceae bacterium
TGGAGCCGGTGGTGTGTAATCCCAAAGAGCCCTATGGATTACGGGGAGAAGACCTCCCCTTTTTGAAGCAACAATATGAAGAATTGGCCATAGAGATGGTAGCCCGCTCCCGCAGAGGAGAGGGGTTTACCTTTTATCATTATATGCTGGATTTGGAAGGGGGCCCTTGTATTTACAAAAGGCTCACCGGATGCGGTTCCGGTACGGAATATCTGGCGGTGACTCCTTGGGGTGATTTGTATCCCTGTCATCAGTTTGTGGGAGATGAGAAATTCCGGATGGGTAATGTGTGGCAGGGAGTGACTTGTCCTGAAATATCGGAACGGTTTGGAATCAGCCCTTTGGCTACCCAAGAAAAATGCCGAACCTGTTGGGCTCGGCTGTATTGTAGCGGCGGATGTGCTGCCAATTCCTATCACACCACGGGAGACCTTCAAGGGGTCTATGAGTTGGGATGCGAACTGTTTCAGAAGAGATTGGAATGTGCCATCATGATTCAGGTGGCCTTGAGATAGAAATACTTCCCAATTCTTTTGGGATTACTCTTGAATCACCTTGAGGGTATAGTCTGGGTTGACGCCGTACAAGATAGGGCCTAGTAAGGCCTTTACCTGCTGTACCGCCCGTAAATCTGCTACCGCCAACCGATTGCTGCCACTTAGGGTTTCGGTCATGGACTCTTCGATTTGATGATTCAGCACGTTCTGCTGTTCCTGGGTCAGTTTGATGTCACCGAAAGCCAATAAAGCCCGCTCCGTATCCCCGAACTGGGTCTTGGAGTAATCCGGGTCCACATACACTAGATCTGCATGGGGAATGGAAAGGGTTACGGT
>CAYVFH010000072.1:843-4135 GCA_964450985.1 uncultured Oscillospiraceae bacterium
ATTTGCGACAGATCCACACCAAAAGCCCCGGTGCCGTAGGCATAGACGGTTTTGGACTTTTCAAAGAGGGGGATATTGGCCAGCGTTCGGGTAATTTCCATTTGAACCGACACATCCTGCTCCAACACAATGAGTTCCTGTCGGGCTCGGGTTTCTCCCAATAATGCCTGAGTGATTTCCGACTCGTTGTAGCCCATCACTTCTTCCGGAAGGAGTTCACTGAAAGAGGTAGGCCATTTACCAAAGCCCAACGTATCTCGCAGGGAGGGAATCAACAGCAGGGTTAAAATCACAATGATTAGGATGAGTATCAGTATGAGGGGGAGCGTAAAACGCAGCCCCCCTATTTTTATTACCGTTTTTCTTTTTTTCATGCTTTAATCTTTCTAATTCTTCTTATTTTTTATTTTCGCTTTTACACTTTTGCATGGATGCTTTATTAGAGCTCTTCCAAATCGTACGGTGTTTCTTGATATACATAGTAGTTGAGCCAGTTGGTGAAAAGCAAGCTAGCATGGCTTCGCCATCGGAAGAGTATTTCCTTTTCCGGGTCGTCATCCCGGAAATAGTGCTTGGGTACTTCGATGGGAAGACCTTTGTCCAAATCCCGTTTGTATTCTCCATAGAGGGTTTCTTTGTCGTATTCCTGGTGGCCCAGGATAAAGATTTGTCGTCCGTTGTCGGTGGCCAGGATATGGAGTCCGACTTCTTTGGACTCTGCCAGAATTCGTACCTCCGGCACCTTCTTCACGTCTTCCTTCTTGATGGTGGTATGACGGGAGTGAGGCGCATAAAAGATTTCATCAAATCCTCTCATGAGCGGATTTAAGGGCCGCACCACCTTATGTTCGAATACACCAAACACTTTGCTTTTCAAAGGATGTTTGGGGATGTCGTAGTAGTAATGCAAAGCGGCCTGGGCTCCCCAGCAAATGAACATGGAGCTATACACATTGGTCCTAGCGTATTCAAAAAGCTCCGAAAGCTCGTGCCAATAGTCCACTCGTTCAAAGTCCATGGTTTCTACCGGCGCTCCGGTGAGAATCATGCCGTCAAATCGTTCATGAACGATTTCGTCAAAGGTTTTGTAGAAAGCCACCAAATGGTCTTCCGGGGTATTTTGGGACGCATGGGCTTCCATGCGAAGCAAGGTCAATTCCACCTGTAAAGGAGAATTGGCCAGTACCCTGGCCAGTTGGGTTTCGGTGGCAATCTTGGTGGGCATTAAGTTGACAATCAATATTTTTAAGGGACGAATATCCTGAGTGGCCGCCCTTTTCTCGTGCATGATAAATATGTTTTCCTTCTTGAGGGTTTTCGCCGCAGGAAGGCTGTTGGGTATAATAATGGGCATTTGGTACCTACCTTTCTAGAGACGTTCCAGGGCCCTTTCAAAATCCTCCCGGATGTCTTCTATGTTTTCGATACCCACGGATACGCGGATCAGTTCGGGTCGTATTCCGCCGGCGATTTGTTGTTCTTCCGTCAGTTGTCGATGGGTGGTGCTGGCTGGATGAAGGACGGAGGTTCGGATATCGCCTACGTGGACTACGATGCTGGAAAGTTCCAGATTCTCTAGAAATGCTTCTCCCTTGGCTCTGCCGCCTTTCACTCCGAAGCTAAGGACGCCACCGGCGCCCTTGGGCATATACATAGATGCCAGAGCATAGGAAGAATCCGAGGCAAGGCCCGGATAGGTCACCCAATCTACTTGGGGATGTTTTGCTAAATATTGCGCCAAAGCTAGTGCATTCTGGCTATGACGTTCCATACGAAGGTGAAGGGTTTGTAAACCTTGGTGTGTCAGGTATGCGTTCATCGGGGACATGGTGCAACCGAAGTCCCGAAGCATGGTGGTTCTCATCTTTACGGTGAAAGCCGTCTTTCCGAATTTCTCGTAAAAACGGAGGCCGTGGTAACTATCGTCCGGCTCGGTAAGTCCGGGGTATTTATCGGAAGCGCTCCAATCAAAATTGCCGGCTTCAATGACCATCCCCCCCAGACTGGAGGCATGCCCGTCTGCGTACTTGGTGGTGGAATGAATGATGATGTCCGCCCCGTGTTCGATTGGACGTGTCAAGGCGGGGGTAGCCAGGGTATTATCCACAATCAAGGGAACCCCCAGCTCCAACGAAGCTTTCTTAAATTTATCAAAATCCAACACCACTAAAGCGGGGTTGGCTAAGGTTTCGGCAAAAATGGCTTTGGTGGTGGGCCGTGCGGCGGCTACGATAGTTTCTACGGAATCCTTCACATCCACAAAGGTGACTTCAATACCCATTTTTTTCAAAGACACCCCCAACAGGTTGAAGGTACCTCCGTATATACTGGATGAAGAAATGATATGATCTCCGTTTTGACATATATTTAAGAGGGTCATCAGCGTGGCAGCCTGACCGGAGGAAGCCGATAAAGCCCCGGTACCTCCTTCTAATTCCGCCATGTGATTTTCCAACACACTTAAGGTGGGATTTCCCAGTCGGGTGTACATGAAATCTCCGCTTTCCAAGTCAAAAAGCGCGGCTACGTCCTGGGTATTGTAGTAGCGATAGGTGGTATTTTGTACGATGGGCATCACCTGGGGCTCTCCCCTTTTGGCTTGATAGCCTCCCTGTACGCATATGGTTTCCAATTGGCGTTTTTTCTTTGTCATGATAATCCCCTTCTCAACCCCGAGTTCCGTAAATATTTAGATATACTATACTTGAATTGGGTAAGAAAATCAAGAAAACACCCCGGTTTCCTGAAAAGGTTCAGGGCCGGGGCATCTTCTTTGTATGTGGAAATGTTGATGGCTTTGATTAGGCCTTCCAGAGGCTGTGCAGGTTGCAGTATTCGTAAGCAGCAACCACTTTATCCCCGTCTAGTAGGCTGAATTCTGCTACGGGGGCATCTCCGGGAGAAAGCTCCACGGCTTGCATGCCTTTTTCGGTCAAAAGAGCAACCCATTGAATCCAGTGTTCATCCGTCATGGGGTGATCCACAGAACCCACCTTCACGGTGACCTTGTTTCCCTCTTGGGTAACCACCGGTACGTGTTTTTCTCCGGCCCCATCGGATGTATTGGCAGAAATCTCCGTCATGTTTTCCCCGCAGCATTGCACGGGTACACCGGAGTTATGGAAGAAATATACGATGTTTCCGCAATGGCTACAACGGAAGAAGTTCAATTCGTTTCTCATTTGCGACCTCCTGTTTGTCATAAAAAACCCCTTTTGATAAGGCATATATTCCCCAAAGAAGGGGGATTAAACAGGGGTTCAACTTTTTGTTTCAACTTTTGTGTGATATA